>JAGWBV010000038.1 GCA_021295715.1 Candidatus Poribacteria bacterium
TAAACTCGGCGTATTTGGTTCGGGAGTAGGTGTTATCTTTTAACTCAACTGCACAGAAAAGGAAACTGTCTGTGTTTCCCTTATCGAAGGACGCTGCTTCAAAAAGTGTCTGCTGCAGGTCATCGGCGATTTCATCACTTGTAAACTGGAACACGAGTTTCACGGATTCGGCAGTGTCACGAAATTCTTGTTCAGTCTTTGTGTTCAGGTTCAGTGCTTCAAATTCTCGTATGAAGTCATCCACACTTCCTGAGAGTTCAAGTGTGCGTTCGCTGCGGTAGCCTATCGTTGCCAAAAGATGTTTCAATTTTTCTAAAAGGTCGCCGGTGGGCATTGCCGCGAGAGCGGATTTGATTGTTTCCTTGTTCATTATGCTGTTTCCTTTTTCAGAATTGCGGATTATCTTTTGTCAGAATCGCGGAAAGCACAGAGGACGCCGAGGACGCGGAATTAAGAGATTTTTTGTTCCCGCACCATCTCCTACGAGAGAAAATGTAGGTGTCACAATAGCATTTTCCGCGTAATCCGTGTTCTCCGCGCTCTCCGCGATTCTGACAGTTTCCGCGATTCTGACACATTACCTACGATTAGGTTGTGATAGAATCAATCTTTTGATGTTTATCCTTTTCTCACCGAAATTGATTAACAAACCGATCTCCAGTCGATATACCTTCAAATAATTTAATATCTGTGCTTCATGGACAGGTTCTAACATCGTGACAGCTTTTAATTCCACCAACACATTCCTGCCACTACAAAATCAGCGCGTCGAGTTCCAATAGGTTCAGGAAAATCCTTGTAATATATATCGTGCTCAATTTCCCGAGCAAATTCCAGTCCTACCTTCCGCATTTCAACGGCTAATGCTCTCTGATAAATTATCTCTTGGAATCCGTTTCCTAAAAACTTATGGACTTCAATCGCTGCCCCAATTATCTTTTCAGTGATGTCTTTATGTTTCAGATGATTACTCATTTATATTGTATCCTTTATCAGTATGTTTAGTTGTCTGAATCGCGGATTTTCGCGGAAGACACCGAGGACACGGAATTAAGAGGCTATTTGGTACCGCCCAC
Source organism: Candidatus Poribacteria bacterium (assembly GCA_021295715.1). Lineage (NCBI taxonomy): Bacteria > Candidatus Poribacteria > Candidatus Poribacteria bacterium. The sequence goes on from JAGWBV010000038.1 coordinate 1,077, forward strand.
ATTTTTTGTGAAAGGGAACGTGGGAGACACAATAGCATTTTCCGCGTTCTCCGCGTTCTCCGCGTAATCTGTGATTCAGACGGCTCGGTGTCTTCTGGGTTCTCCTTCCGCGATTCAGACTTAAGCAATCACCAACCACGTTACCAGTTCAAAATCGCTGGAGTCTCTGGGGACTTCGGATGCGACTGGCAGTTTGAAACCGCGTGTTCCACTTCTGCCGAGATTTTGGGTTTGCGTTTTTTGATGCGAGCGTGTGATGTGTGCAATCACAGCGTTCAGCAGTTTGTTGTAGCCTTCCATATTCTGACCGTGTTCGGTCTCTTGGTCGAATTGGAGACACAACTCTCGCAATTCATCGCTCTTTCCGACAGCAACGGTTTCAAACAGATCCAGCACTTGCTTGGCGTTTGCACATCCGTAACGGATGTCGCCGTTTTTGCGGATGTAGACGGTGTAATATGGATAGATGGGACTCGGTGTCTTCTTTTCCATATTCGTTGTGGCGTTGCGTTGCTGGAGGAAGAAGATGACCCCGGTTTCTGCCGGATTGTTTTCGTGGGTCGTGACGGCATAAGCCCCCTTCGGTGTGGCTTCTAATTCCGCTCTATTTCTTTCGAGATACTTTAGCAACTGGGCAAAGAAGTAATCAAACGTAAAATCGCTCATGACGACTCCATCGGAGAGATCGTCGAGGTCTAAAACATCTTCACGGAGTTGTTTCAATTGCTCGTCACGGAAGTTGAGTTCCATCTGTGCCTGTTCATAAGTGAATTCGTTCAACGGATCGTCATCGCCGCTGGCGGCTGTGTCGGCGAGTGCCATGCGGGATTCTACACGGCTTTGCAGACGGAGGTAGACCTCCATATCTTCAGTGGGCCAGTAGTTAATCATCTTCACCGTTGCGTTACGGCTACCGATCCGGTCGATACGTCCGAAACGTTGGATGATACGCACGGGATTCCAGTGGATGTCGTAGTTCAGCACGGTATCGCAGTCTTGGAGGTTTTGCCCTTCTGAAATACAATCTGTGGCGATGAGTAAGTCTATTTCGTCAGCGACGCTGTTTTTCTGGGTCCGTGCTTTTGGCGCGAAATTGTTTAAGGTGAGATTGAATTTGTTTTGTGTGTCGCTTCCTGAAACCGTTGCCATCTTCAGTTTTAATGCTTCTGCGAGGTCGGATAGGTTTTCATAGAGATAATCCGCTGTATCTTTAAAGGTTGTGAAAACGAGCAGCTTGCGATTCATTTTTCCGTCTTTGTCGGTGGTTGGGTTTTGTGCCTTATTTCTAATATGCGCTTTGATTGCCTTGAGTTTACCGTCTCTTTCTGGTGTGATGGCTTTGACGTTATCCCACGCGGCGGTCAGAGTCTCTTTGTCCTTGATGAGGTCTTTTTTCCAACGCGTGCGATCCAATTCGTGAAGGTGATACGGATTGCGCGCTCGGTTCACCAAAAACTCCTCATCGTCTTCGTCATCATCGGGGAGAACATCGGCTTCAGCGTCCTGTATACGCGGGTTTTGTTCGTATTTGTCAATCTTCTCCAGCATCACATCAATTTTGCCGACGGTGCGTTCGAGCGTTTCCGAGAGCGAGTGTGCTGAACTCTCCAAACGCTTGAGGAAGTTGGTCTGCATCATACCGATAAGGAATCGCTCGCGGTCTGCTTGATTGAAACGGAATTTCTGCTTTTCATCTGCTAACCGTTGTTTCGCGGCTTCGCTGATGACGTAACTGGATGGCTGATAGATGGAGAGTGTGAATTCGGCTATCTGGTCTGCCAAGGCTTTATAGGAGAGTTCACCTGTCACATCGGTCGGTGGATGGCAATTTTCGGGTTTCTGTGGTGTCGGAAACTCGCCGATTCTGATCATTTCTTCGGCATAAAAGGTTTTAATATGCCGTCGGGAACGGGCAATAGAGATTCCACCGAGCAGTTGGAAGAACTCGGCACCGAGTGTTTCCAGCAACTTCGCTTTGTCTTTTTTCCCGTTCTCACCGCTTTCCTCTTCCCATTTCTTGAATTCCTTTTGCGCTTGTCGCAGCAGTGAACCGATATTACCGATACCTAAACTGTCTCTAAAGACATCCTCGCGCTTTTCGGTCATGAGATAAATCTGGTTGCGGAGGTCAATAAGCGATGTGTTCACGGGTGTGGCTGACAGCATCAGGACCTTTGTTTTCGTGCCTTCTTTGATAACTTCCTCTAAGAGCCGTGTATAACGACTATGACGAACGAAGTTGCCGTCAGCATCACGCGTGGGTTTCGTGTCGTTGCGGAAGTTGTGCGATTCGTCAATAACGATCATATCAAAGTTACGCCAATTGAAGTTTTCCAAATCACCACTATAGCGGGAGAGGTCGGTATGCCATCGCACGGTGAAGCCGAACTTGTCATTGAGAAATGGGTTCGTGTCTTGCGAGTTATAAGCGGGATAGAGTGCCCAGTTGTCGTGCAGTTTTTTGGGACATAATACCAACACACGTTCATTTCGCAGTTCAAAGAACTTGATGACGGCGAGTGCCGTATAGGTTTTTCCTAACCCGACGCTATCCGCTAAGATACAGCCGTTGTGCCGTAACAAACGGGCAATCACACTTTTCACGCCCTCTTTCTGAAACTCGTACAAGGTTTCCCAAATTTGAGTGTCATAGAGGTGCGTGTCTTCAAGGGTTTGGTCATTGGTTTGGCGGGTTTCGATTTCGTCTTGGAAGAGTTCGTAGAGGGTTTTGTAATAGATGAGTTCTGGGGCGTGATCTTTTCCTATCTGTCCTAATGTGGCGAGTACTTTCTCCTTAACATCTTCAACGAGTTTATCGTCGTTCCAGATTTCGTCAAACCATGCTTTTAGATCTTGACGGTCGCGGTTGCTATCCACTTCCAGATTGAGTTCAATATTGTTACTATCCTGCGTTAAGCCTAAGCCGCGCATGGTAAAGTTTGAGCTACCCATAATCGCCTTTTCAACTCCGTTATTGGCGATATGATACATTTTCCCGTGTATCAGATTTGATTCGCGGGTCGTGCGGATTTCTACCTTCTCTTTTATCCATTCGGCACACGCTTTAGCAATCGGTTTCTGTCGGAGTTGCTGGTTGAGTTGTAGACCTGTATCCGTTATGTCAAACGCTTTTGTATCTGTGTTATTTGGGTCCATACGTTTGACAAAATCAGGGTCTCCAAAAAGAAAACGGAGTTCCTCTATTTCGTTGAGGGAGTGCTGCATCTTTTCATAGGCGTAGATGGTGAAGTAGGCGGATACGATGGAGAGTGCGGAACCGTTCTTAATTTCTTGCTCTAAAAAATCGTGAACTGTTTCACGAAGAAGATTATCTCGGATGCCGGATTTTAGGGATGTGTTTTTGTTTGACATAGGTGTTTCTGTTTGTAGGTATGACTTAAGCAGTTTTGAGGGTAGCACGTCGTATAGAGATGGAGATACTCCAAAAAACACAGGCGAACTTCTGGCACAAACTAAAAGTTTATGCTACAAAAGAGCGGGGTGTGTAAGTCCTAAGTAGCTTGATTTCGACGGGAGTAATAGTGTTGTGTTGATTGTAATAATTGTATCATGGGTGTATAGAAAAGACAAGCAGAAAGGTGCGGTTGGGAATGCATATCGCATTTGGTCGAGTACGCCGCAAAACCGCACCTACCGGACCTGGGAAAACAAAGATTATCTCTGAGATTTTCTGTATACATCTTCTCGATTTGTGGTATACTGTATGTAGAAATCGAAAGTGTTTTGCTGTTTGCAGTGCTATTTGAAGGAGATTTGCATGAGTACAGAAAGAAAATGGGATGATTCAATTGTTCGCTATCCAGACCCGGCGATTGAGGTGCTGGACCCGCGTTTTGGAAAATATAAGATTGGCAATTCTGTTGTCGAACGGTTATGGACAGGATCGCGCTGGGCAGAAGGACCCGTCTGGTTCGGCGATGGCGGGTATCTGCTCTGGAGCGATATTCCGAACAATCGGATTCTGAAATGGGAAGAATCCACCGGCGACGTGAGTGTCTACCGTAAACCGTCCAACTACAGCAACGGACACACCCGTGATCGACAGGGAAGGCTCATCAGTTGTGAACACGGGGCACGGCGCGTCACACGAACCGAATACGATGGAACGATTACCGTGCTGATGGACAGCTTTGACGGGAAACCGCTCAACGCACCGAACGATGTCGCAGTCCATCCCGATGGACATGTCTGGTTTACCGATCCCGGATACGGTATTATGCTCAATTATGAAGGACACATAGCCGAGTTTGAATTGCCGACCTGCGTGTATCGTCTCAACCCAGATACGGGAGAAGCGACCGTCGTGATAGATGAACTTGAAAAACCGAACGGTATCTGCTTCTCGCCGGATTATGAGAAACTTTATGTCGTGGATACAGGTGTTACGCATAAAGAGGGAACCCCGCGGCACCTTTTCGTCTATGACGTAATAGATGGCGAGCGGTTGGGCAAGCAGGAGGTGTTCTGCGATATGGCTCCCGGTATTGCCGACGGTATTCGGTGTGATGTCGATGGAAACCTATGGGCGAGTGCGGGTTGGGTTGGCGATGGATACGATGGCGTGCATGTCTTCGCACCAGACGGAACACGTATCGGGCAAATTCACCTCCCAGAAATTTGTGCGAACCTCTGCTTCGGTGGTGTCAAAAGGAACAGATTGTTTATGATGGGTAGCCAGTCTCTCTATGCGGTTTATGTGGAAGCACAGGGAGTTCCGCTTTTTTAGTCGGGATTTAATACGAAAACCAAGCCCGTAACGAAGTAGAGGGCGACTCTTAAGGAAAGCACATCAAAATCATAGTCCACATCGTTCTCCCGCAAGGTAAAGTTAAAATTGAACGTAGATAATCTCGAACGTATCAACTGCCCAATTTGTGAACGGGATGAAACGAAAGAGTTATTTAGTAAGGACTCTTTATCGGTAGTCGTCTGCAAGCGGTGTCTGTTGCGTTATGTGAATCCGAGAATCAATCGTGAGACCCTTGAAGACGGGTATGTTGAGACTTATTATCCGCCGGATAAAGTAGAACGCATCCATACGGATAGCATGGAATGGTTGCAGATGACGGAGCGTCTCGCTGAGTTAGAGAAACAGCATCAGCGTAGGGGGCGGCTTTTAGATGTAGGATGTGGTATTGGGACGTTTCTGCATCTCGCTCGCGAACAGGGGTGGGAATCCCACGGCGTTGACCCTTCCAAGAGTGGTATCACTTTCGCAGAAGAGATACATAAATTAGATGTGAAGTGTGGAGAGGTCTTTGATGCGGGTTTTCCGACTGCGTATTTCGATGCAATTACACTCTACCATGTATTGGAGCATATCCCGGAATTAAATCCATTCCTCAGCGAGTTACGCCGGATTCTGAAGCCTCAGACAGGGACCCTTGTCATTGAGGTACCAAATGGTGAGGGTTTGCAGAGCCGTCTTCAGAAAGCGGAGTGGCCCTATGTCCATCCGCACGATCATCTCTACTATTTTTCTGCGCGTTCCTTACCGAAATTACTTCGGAAACACGGTTTTCAGGACATTACACTGGGAAAACCAAAGCGCGTTAGCCCGACATTTGGGATCGGTTTCGGACTTCGTCAAGCAGCGACTGCTGCCTTGGTTCGGTTCCATTTAGGGACAGTGATTCGAGTGTATGCGAGTTAGGAGGTTCGCTTCACGATTTCGGTTCTTGATAAGAGAATGTTTGAATGACCTCGTTCATGAGCAGTCGCTGTGCAATCGTCTCAAGCACTTCCGTATTTAGCGTGCCAGTGAACCAGTATTTATGTCCTGTGCGGACAGTGGTGACACCCGCGATGCCTAAGTCTGTGATACCTTTAACGGTGCTATCACCGACTGCATCCGTAACACCCGGCTTGAATTGCACTTCAAGGGTCCAATCTGTCTCGGTATCATTTTCGGTACCAAAGGTGTAGGCTTGTGTAATGGGATCAGCGAGGAGTTCAGTACCGATTCGATCAATCGTTTCTGCGTCAACGGATCCTTCGATCCAGTAGACCGTGGCTGTGTGCACAGAATTAATACCATTAATACCGAGATCGGTTATATCCTCAAGAATGCCTTGTCCAACGGTATCGGGGACTTCAGGTTTATAATAAACTTCAACTTTCCAGTTTTTCATAGTATTCATTTTACAATAAGTCGTATCGGGCTTGGGAATCTTTTACCACGATCTCTTACATCGCCTCCATAGAAATTCCTTAGTCTTTTAACAATCTTTTTTCAATTGTATGAGAAATTTCAATAAAGTCAAATTAAATCACGTTTTCTTCTCAAAGATGTTATAATGTTAACTTATATACATGTAGTGGCTTGTAATACCATTTCTAAAAGTTTATATCGCATTAACCGCAACATTCATCTAGACCCCGGTAGGCGCGGTTTCCTAACCGCACCGGGCATAACCAAAAACAGTGGGACCTTTTAAGAGGAATCATCAATCAGAATTGGTATAATAAAAAAGCGAACTACATTTTGGCAACATCCTTAATCCAATACAGAGGTAAAAATCATGCTTTCTATTACGTTGGATGTCCCCAGTGAACTTTCAACACCACTTTCTATCTCCGGCTATAATCGAGAGAAACTGACTGAGGAGGCGAAACAGGTACTTGCGGTTTCTCTCTTCAAACGTAACATTCTCTCTTTAGGGCAGGCTGCAAAATTGGCAGAACTACACTTATGGGATTTTATTCAGATTCTGAGTCAGCGGGGCATTCCTATTGCTGAATATGATGATGAAGAAATCCAACAGGAATTGAAGACGGTCGCATGCTTAACACAGCAAACAAAGTAACTACTGGGAGCAAGTTAACTGCCGTGGCTGACGCTTCATTTGTGATTGGTATCTCTCTTTGTCAACAGTGGGACACTTTGGAAGTACTTGTCGAAAATCTGATTATTGCGGACAAAGTTTGGGAGGAAATTGTTGAACGAGGAGAAGGACAACCGGGTGAAAAAGAATTGCGCCAAGCGACTTTTGTTGGAAGACGAACCGTTTCTAACACATCAGCGGTTACAATGCTAATGGCAACCTTGGATGCAGGAGAGGCTGAAACACTTGTATTAGCAACGGAACTGAGTGTAACGAAGGTGTTGTTGACGATTTACGCGGACGAAAAGTTGCTCAATCTTTAGGATTGCAAGTGGTTGGTGTGGCAGGCTTTCTTTTGTTTGGCAAAAAGAAGGGAAAAATTAGGGAGGTTCGGCCGTTGCTATTACAACTACTTCAAAAAGGCTTCCGACTCAGCAATAGATTGATCGACGCAGTGCTTGAAGAAGCAGGCGAAACACTTTTGTAAGGACAATGAAAATGCCAACGTTAAATATTCTTGTTTTCGGTGCACATCCCGATGATTGTGATATAAAAACGGGAGGGGTCGCTGCCTTGTATACCCAACAGGGGCATCGCGTCAAATTTATCTCTGTGACGAACGGCGATGCCGGACATCACGAAATGGGTGGTGGTCCTTTAGCACAGCGGCGATATAAGGAAGCACAAGCCGCTGCCGAAGTCGTCGGAATTGAATATGAGTTATTGGACAATCACGATGGTGAATTGATGCCGACGTTAGAAAACCGATATAAGATTATTCGTGCCATTCGTGAATTCCAGCCAGATTTAATAATGACTCATCGACCCAACGATTATCATCCCGACCATCGGTATACGTCAACCTTGGTTCAGGACGCGGCATACATGGTTACTGTGCCGAATATCTGTGCCCTCACACCACATTTGGAGAAAAACCCCGTTATTGCTTATTTGAGCGATGGTTTCATGAAACCCTATCCGTTCACGCCGGATGTAGCCGTTAGCATTGATGCTGTCGTTGAACAGAAGATTGATATGCTCCACTGCCACGTATCGCAGTTTTACGAGTGGCTTCCTTACAACGGCGGCTCGTTAGCCTCTGTACCTGCTGTGGCATCGGAACGGCGAGCGTGGCTCGCTGAGCGTATGTTAAATCGTTTCCGAGATGTCGCAGAAAAGCATCGAGGTTTGCTGATAGCACTCTATGGTGAAGACACCGGTGCACAAATCAAGTATGCTGAAGCATTTGAAGGCTGCGAGTACGGTTCCGCGCTCACCTCAGAAAATATCCCCACCCTCTTTCCATTTTTCAAGTAAGGAGTCTTGTTTTAACGACATGCCAACGGAACAAGCCAGCCCCAGAACGCTTTTTGTTATTGTCAGCGTTATTGGTCTTATCTATGCGATTGTTATGGTTATTCTTTTTTTCAACGCTGCACCTGCGCGTTCTAATATTGAGGATCATCGTGGTTCAGAGGAAGCGGTTGAGTGCCTGAAATGTCACTTAAGGGGTGATGAAAAATCACCAACGATGCCGCATCTCAATCTCGGTCGGTGCAACCTATGCCACGGGCTATCCAAGGAAGCACCGCAAGATAGTAAGTGACACAGCACTACGATACAGAGACGGGAGCAAGAGCGGCTTTGATTCCTACCCAAGTAACGTTATCTTCTGCTTCGCTGATTACCTCGAGACATTGAAATTGGTTTGCTTCTAAAACCGATTTAACTTGCGCAAGCTCAGTCTCCAAAATCCCAGAGAAAATGATGATTCCATCAGGATAAAGCCGCTGTGTGCAGAACGGAATCATTGGAAGAATTGCCTTCGTTAAGATGTTTCCAATGATAAGATGGTATCTGTTTTTTATTCCTTTGAGTCCATCGCCTTGAGATAAACACACCTGTGATGCCACGCGGTTTGCCCGAAAATTCGCTGCAGCAATGGGAAGTGCTGTCGAGTCAATCTCAATCGCGTCAACGTGTTTCGCACCTAACTTGATAGCGGTAATCGTTAAGATACCGGAGCCTGTCCCGATGTCAGCAATCTGATGGTCGGGTTCGACGGTGCGTTCCAATAATTCGAGGGAGAGTCGTGTGGTCGGATGGTAGCCTGTCCCGAATGCCATACCAGGGTTGAGTTGAATTAATATTTCCGCTTCGTTGAGGGGAATATCGCTCCACGTTGGAGCAATGACAATCCTGCTACCAACACGCTGCGGTGGGAAGGCGGATTTCCATGCCTCTTCCCACTTCTCGGATTTGACATGTTTTAAATCAATCGTTGCGGGGTGTGGTTGGATCCCCCACGTCGGTAGTTCCGTGAGGAAGTCGCGGAGCTTCTGCATCCGTGCGCCAACTCTGTCATCTAAAGGGTAGTGGGCGATGAGGTCTACTGTGGATGCATCGTTATCCTTGAATTCAACGCCGGTTGCCTGTAATTCAAAGAGAAGGTTCGCAACAGCCTCTGATGCCTCTTGGGAGGTGGTTACCGTGATTCTTGCCCAGTCCATATTTACCACGTCTTTTTAATTTCCCTTGCGGAGAAACGACATGCGTTTAAACTATCAAGTGCGTGTCTTAAACCTGAAGAAACACCCTATCAAAAACCCTGCGCCGTTGTTGCAGGCTGCCGTTTAATTTTTGCATTCCGTTTTCCGAATCTGATCTGCATGCGAGCGTCTGTAGGAATAAGGTTATCCAGCCTCTACGGACGGGAAGCTGCTATTCGGTTTCCTCGTCATCATGTCTACCGAGCAGTTTGTCCCAGAATCCGCCGTGTTCGCTCTGATGAGATTCTCCACGCAGGGTCGCAAATTCTTCTAAAGCTCTTCGCTGTTCCGTGCTGAGATGCACTGGTGTTTCAATCTCTACTCTCACGACCAGATCACCTGAATAGGAACGCCTGTAATGTGGAACCCCTTTGTTAGGGATCCGTAGGTGTGCACCATACTGTGTACCCGGTGGGATGTGCAATTCTTCCTTTCCATCAATACTATCAACTTCAATTTTTCCACCGAGGGCGGCTTGGACGAACGAAATTTTGGAGGATGTAATAAGGTCGTTTCGATCGCGTTGGAAACGTTGATGCGGTTCGACATTGATAACAACAAACAAATCCCCCGGGGGTGCGCCGTTTACACCCGCTTCGCCTTCACCTTGGAGTTGGTACTTGAAACCTGTATCAACACCTTTTTCGATATTTAACTTAATCTCACGTGTGTTTCGCACAACACCCCTACCGCCACAGGGAGGGCAAGGTTCTTGAATAATTGCGCCTTCCCCACGGCATCTCGGACAAGTTCGGGACATTGTGAAAAAACCTTGTGATTGGCTGATCTGTCCTCTGCCGTGACATTGTGGACACCTTACAGGACTTGTGCCTTCTTTGGCACCACTGCCTTTACATGTGGAGCACGATTCAACCCGTGGCACTTGGATTGCGACCTCCTTGCCATGGATAACATCTTCCAATGTTATGTCGAGGTTATATTGTAAACTGCGTCCACGCTTGGGGCTACGCTGAGAACCACCGCCGAACCCTCCAAAGAGGTCGCCAAAGACATCGCCGAAGATGTCGTCGAGGTTCACGCCAAAGTCTCCGAAGTCGGTCCCCATGCCCTCCAGCCCTGCGTGCCCGAACCTATCATAGCGGTCCCGTTTTTCAGAGTCTCGCAATACTTCATAAGCCTCTGTGGCTTCCTTAAATTTATCTTCTGCGACTTCATCACCCGGATTTTTATCGGGATGGAATTGTATGGCGAGTTTGCGATAAGCCTTCTTTATTTCGTCTTCATTGGCATCACGATTAACGTTCAGAATCTCATAATAGTCGCGTTTTTGCGTCATATACTGTCCTTCCTGTAGCTATCCAGTAGTGTCAGTAGCATCTGTATCATCCGACACGTCGTCTGATGCTTCTTCTTCGGTAGATCCTTGTGAGACGACAACTTGAGAGGCGCGTAGAACACGGGTGTGCAACATGTAGCCACGCCGAAATTCCTCAATAACTTTTCCCTCTGGGACATCATCGGATGCTGTGACCAAGAGTGCCTCGTGTTGATTCGGATCGAACGTTTCACCAACTGCTTCAATCGGTGTGAGTCCATGGATTTTGAGGGCATCTAAGAGTTGTTTATGAACGAGGTGCACGCCTTCGTTGAAGGTTGTGAAAGTTGGAGACGTATCACTTGTCTCGCCTTGTTCTGCTGCGCTTTTGATCGCGGCTTCCATGCTGTCCAAGACGGGAATCATGCCTTCTAAAATCCCCTCATTGGCGAATTTGAGTTGCCGTTGATAATCAGTTTGCAAGCGTTTTTTGGTATTCTCAGCTTCCGCTGCTGTGCGTAGGAGACGATCGCGTTCTGCTCTGTATTCCTCATGGACATGTTGCACGGCAGTTTCTACTTCTTTTTCGATCTCTGTGTGCAATAAATCTTCGCGTTCTGTTTCGTATTGCTCGCGTACCCTTTGCACGATCGCCTCGACTTCTTCTTTGACTTCCGAGGTGAGGTTGGCAGCCGTTTTTTCGACAGGCGCGATGCGTTCTTCTATCTCCTTTTTTACTTCCGATTTGACTGTATCAAGTGCCGTCTCCGCGATCTCTCGCATCCGTTCGACAAGTGTTTTTTCTTTGCCGTCGGTGGAATCGCTATCGGCAGACACCTCTGTTTCTGTCTCTTCTTCTGTTTCTATGTGTATTTCTTTAACTTCAGCCATAATGCAGTCCTTTTATCTTTTTGTAGGCGTGTTTGAATGAAGATTAATAAAATATTTCGATAATTCCATAACCATATCCGGCATCCCTTCCCAGTAACGGGTGGGAACCCTGGTTAGGAATGCAGATCGCATGAATCAACGCCGAGTGCGCGTGTGGCACTCTACCGGGCCTGGGAAAACATAGAATTACCGATTTAAATACTTAAACTTCATAAAAGCGCGCTTGCTTTAGCCGTGAACGGCGTTAGCGAATGCCTTCATCAGTTCGAGAGATCCGTTTTCTTCGAGAATGTTCCCTGTGACGATGAAGTCTGCCCCCGCTTCTACCTTTTTTGCGGCAATTTCTGGTGTGCGGATGCCTCCACCGACGATGAGGGGGATACTGATCTGATTTTTCACTGTTGTAATCATTTCTTCCGGAACAGAGTGGACGGCACCGCTTCCTGCCTCCAGATATACCATTTGCATACCGAGATACTCGGCAGCCAATGCGTGTGGTCCCGCAATATCGGGTTTATCACGTGGGATGGGCATTGTACCACTCATAAATTCAACGGCAGTTTTATTGCCGCCTTCAATCAGCATATAGCCAGTTGGAATCGGTGTGAGCGCGTAACGTTGTATCCGCGGTGCTGCTTTGACCTGTTCGCCAATGAGATAGCTCGGGTTGCGTCCACTTATGAGACTGATATACAGGATTGCATCCGCATGGGGAGTGAGGTGCATCGAATCGCCCGGAAATAACACCAGTGGGAGTTCTGTTTCCTGCTTGAGCGCTTTTGCGACGCGGTGCAAATCGTTCGTTAAAAAACTGCCACCGAGCAAAATTGCGTCTGCTCCCGCCTGCTCTATTTCGCCTGCAAGTTTAATGCATTTTTCAATTTCACACTGCTCCGGATCAATTAGAACGAAATAACCAGCATGGTGCTTTTTCAATACCTCATGAAAGTAGTTAAGAACCCAATCTGATCTCAAATGCGATTTTCCTTCTTTGACTATGCTAAATATCGGTTTGAATGCTGTTAGTCTGTCACATCTAAACTGATAGGTGTATTCGACCAATTTTGTCGGGTTTCACTCTGTTCTACCTGCAGGAAATACCCAATCAAAAACACCTACAAAAAGTCAAAATAACGTTGACAAACTATGTGCTCTTTCTGATATTGGGACTTATAGAGCGTCAGTTCCCTTAAGAATTTTATCATATTTATGTCGGTTTGTCAAATTCTGTGTTGTCGCGTGAGTTCATAAAGTAGAATACCCGCGGCGACACCTACGTTGAGTGATGATTGTCCTGATGCCATGGGGATGCGAACTAAGTCCGTGCAGTCGTCCCTTGCAGCAGTGGAGAGGCCGGTATTCTCGTTACCTACGACGATAGCCGTGGGAAGTGTAAAACCTTTTTCATGGAGTTGGTTTTTGGCACTTGCTGTGGCACCCAACACTTGCCAACCTGAGACCCGGAGTGCATCAATCGCATCGCCGATGTCTGGTGTATAGAATAAAGGTAAACGACCGACTGCCCCTCGGGAAGCACGGATGCAGTTTTTATGAAAAGGGCTTGCCCCTCCCCCGCTCAATAGAACGGCGGATACGCCTGCCGCGTCTGCTGTCCGTAGTGTCATTCCAAGGTTATCGGGATTTCCAATATTCTCTGCGATGAGCAATACACATTTTGGGCTAAAGTGAAAATTGAGACTTCCGGACGCCGAAAGGAAGTTCGGATAGCTGAGATGAACCGAAGCGATGATGGGTGGCACGGGGCGCGTTGTCGTAATTGAACCCATCACGCCATCGTTTACCTGATATGAAGATAGGTTTTCTGACGCTGCCCGCGTGAGCAATGCTTTCCCTTCGGGGGTTGCCACAAATCCAGTTGTATAGAGAAGAGCCTCGATTGGAAGTCCATCTGCGACGGCTCGTTCTACTATCAAATGTCCTTCGATGATAAATTCAGAGTGTTCAAGTTTCCCTTTCAGGGAAGTTAATTTGCGGATGTGCGATACTCTTGTATCCTTCCGTTTCGAGACGGTGCGTTGTTCGGCACGTGTGCTGCTGCCGCGTTTGATGCCCCTGTAGAAGGAACCCGTATCGGTTTGGATTACGTCTCCTTCTAAAACATCGTGGATTCTGTTTTCTATCCACTTTTCTTTGAGGTGAAATAGCCCCCTGTAGCGTCTTGGAAAAGCGAGGAGTAATTCTCTCAAACTCCGTTCGGTTTTTGTTGTGAGATGGACTCGGTAGTCACTGTCATAAGTGTCTTCCGGTTCTAACAACATAACCCCATCAAGCCGCTGCCACCCTGTAGCAAATACTTGATATGCGGGGGACCATGTGCCCGTTTTGCAGAAGGTGTGATACGCCTCTTTAAAACGAGAAACGGCATCTGCATCGGAGTCTTTTTTCTCCAAGAAGGCGATAATTTCATTGTAATTTATCATTGGCAATGAGCGGTCAAAGGTAAAATTAAAAGCCGAGGTAGATTGCGCCGAGTCCGATGAATATATCCCATTTCATCCACCGTTGAATGGATGCACAACTTGCTCTGGAGGCATCTCGACACAGACGGATTGCCAAACCGATGAGGACCACGTCGACACCGATGAGAACGCCAATCAAGTAGTGCCATGAATACCAACCCAATACATAAGGGATGGGACTGAATAGAATAACAGATACCATGAAACCGACGGCTATCCAGACAGCCATTCGTGGGTTGAGCGTAGCAAGTGTTTTTACGTTATTTTTCAGGTCGCCTTCCGTATCCTCGAGGTCTTTGACGATTTCCCGAGCCGTTGTGAACAAAAAGGCGAAGATTGCTGGAATAAGCGTGCCTTGCACGGAATCTATTGCTACCCCTCCAGCAATGAAGGTTAAACCCGTTAATCCACTGACGACTAAATTGCCGACAAAAGGGGTGCGTTTCAACCAGAAAGCATAACATACAAGAGCAACCGACACGAGGGTAGCAATGGCTGTTGCATTTATATTGATAAGGGTTCCGAGATAGATGCCGATTACAATGAGTACTATTGCGAAAATTAGCGCATTGGGACGCCGAATGCGTCCAGAAGGGAGCGGTCGCCTCGGACGATTGATACGGTCAATATCGTAATCGCAGTAATCGTTTATGGCGTTACCGGCGGAGATCACGACAAGCGCGGCAACGGAAACCAATAGAAGTCGGATATCGGCGAGATTTTCCACGTTGCCATGGCTGGCAAACATACCACCAAGCCATGCGGAGATGAAGGCGATGATTCCGTTAAGTGGGCGTGCCAACTCAACATACGCGATCAATGTCTTCATTTTTTCTCATAGTGAGCATTGAATAATAATCTGTTAGGGATAATGGATACCGAAATGCGTTCCATACTGCCAGCACGTCGACTGTAGTATTGTTTGAACGAGGGGAGGTCCAGTGGCAAAAGAATGCTCGCGCAGAACCCAAGCATTTACCCCTCACAAGTTAGAATAGGACTTCCTTTTAGACAAAAGAGGCACACAGTAGATAAATTCGAGTGTGACTGATGGTAAAATGAGGATCAAATACGCGAGGTTTCCACGGAAACTCGAGTCGATTCAACACGATCGAGAGTATCAAAAAATTGAAGTCGCCCGCTTCCGGTAATATGCCTACGATTCATCCTCCAGTTCTTGAAGTTTCGTTTCCAGTTCCGCAACGCGTTTTTGGAGTTTAGTGAATTCGGGGAGCAATTCTGGCAATTTCCGAGTCGCTGCGTGAATACGTAGTTCCTGTTTGTGAGGACGTGCGGGGAATCCAGATAGATGACTACCAGCAGGCATATCCTTTGTAACTGCGGATTTGGCGTAAACGACGCTGTCTTCGCCAAGTGTTAGGTGCCCTGCTGCCCCTCCATGCCCCGCAATATTGACGCGGTCACCGAGCGTCGTGCTGCCAGCGATACCGACTTGCGCCGCGAGGCAACAATCTTCACCAATGATAACGTTGTGTGCGATTTGGACGAGATTATCCAGTTTAGTACCGCGTTTGATAAGCGTTTCGGAGAGTGTTGCTCTATCAATGGTAGTGTTCGCTCCAATTTCAACATCGTCTTCAATGACCACGGTTCCGATTTGGGGGATTTTGTGGTGTCGGCTGCTAACAGGAGCGAACCCGAAACCGTCGCTACCAATAACTGCGCCACAATGAATGATCACTCGGTTCCCGATGGTTATTTCTTCCCGAATATTGACATGTGGATAAATGAGACCATCGGAGCCGATTTGAGTTCCTTCGCCGATATAAACAAACGGCTGAATAACGGTATCATCTCCAATTTCAACGTTGTCAGCGATATAGGCGAACGCTTGGATAGAGACGCGTTCACCGAGTTTGACGTTCTTTCCTAAAATTGCGGTTTCATGAACTCCCGGAAGTGCTCGGTGGTTTTTGTCCCACGCGAACATTTCTATAACTTTGACGAAAGCCCAGTACGGATTCTCAACACAGATGGTAGGCTTACCGTTACCGTTGACACCGCGGCCAATAATAATTGCGCCTGCTTGTGTTGTCGCTATGGCAGCGAGGTACTTGGGGTTAGCAACAAAAGTAATCTGACTTGGGAGTGCTTCTTTGATTCCAGAAACCCCTGTAATTTCAATATCACCGTCCCCAGAAAGATCGCCATCCAAGCGATCACAAATTTCCTTAAGTTTCATAGCATTTAGCCGTGTTCCTTTCTCTGTCGATGTGAATGGTTATTCGGGGTTACATACCCCTTCCACAGCTGGAGTTTAGGCAGTCTGCGTTATTCGGAATCTTCGTTCATCAAACCGATTAACTGTTGCGTCAAATCGTAGTCCTTTTTCACATAAAGTGTAATGAGTCGTTTTTCGAGGATGATGTCAAAATTTTCGGACTCACCGACTTTGACAATCAGTTCTTGAAGACCGTTGTAAATCGGTTCCATCAGTTCTTGCTCTTTTTCAAGCAATGCCTGCTGACCGATTTGGACTTCACGTTGATACTCCTGCTGTTTCATGCGAATTTCGTTATCTAAATCCGCTGTCTGTGCTCTTTCCACGAAGAGTTCCGTTTTCGCTTTCTTTTCTTGTAGCGTTCTGATCTCGTTTTCTAACTGCAGCAGTTTCGTTTTCAGGCGTTCGCTTGCCGCTTGGAGTAGTTCGGTGGCATCTGTTGCTTCTTGGGATCCTTCTAAAACTTCTTGTGTATTTACGACACCGATTTTGAAAGATTCCTGTCCGATACTCCCTGAACTGAAACAGAAAACTGTAAGACCAATAACTAATAGTGTTAGATGTGCTTGGTAAGCACCTAATCGAAATGGTTTCATGAAATTATTCCTTCCAATGTTTGAATCAAAGACGTAGCCTGCAACAACGGCGCAGGCGGATTTAAGAAAAGCACATGATAGATGGGACGCATGGTGTTCCTCCGCAAGGTAAAATTAAAACCCTGCAACAACGGCGCAGGGTTTTTGCAATTCGCGAACGATTAAAAGCCGGGACCAACTGTGAAATGGAATTTGCCAGCGGGTTCCCCGGTTACACGATCCAAGCCATATCCCCAACCTAACCGAACTAACATACCGAGCATGGTAAACCGAGCCTCAAGACCGAGCCCTCGTTTCATATTGATTTCGCTGAAGATGTTTGAAGTGCTTTCATCCCACACCTGCCCTATATCAAAAAACAGTGCGGCTGTGAGCTGCTGAGAAATTGGGACACGATACTCAAGGTTTGCGAAGAATACCTTATCACCACCGTAAGGATTGATAAAGCCCGTTTCATCTGGATCAGGATAGATTTCCCAATCTTCGTAGCCACGAATACTATCTACACCGCCAAGGAAGAACCTTTCATAGAACAGGAAATATGCATCGGTGCTTTCACTTCGCATGAGACCCGCGCGGGCGTGCACGGCGATAACGTGGTTCCACCAACCACTATAGAACAAACTCGAGTCGGCATAATATTTTTGGAACTTGTTGTCTGCTCCGAGAATACCACCGGAGTATTCATAAGAGAGTGTATTAAATGAACCCGCTGTTGGGTCAAACAGGGAGGTTCGATAATCACGGGTATCTCTTCCAACGGAAAACAGAATACTCCGTGTCGAGCGGTTGTATAACTCTCGGTCTGGGTTGTGTGATTCTACGTGTTCATTCCGAAAACGGACCGACAGATCAATGTCGTATGAGATGGGTCTTCCGAGCGTTAGAGACGCCCCGCGTCTCGCCCAAACGTACCGGTCGTATAAGTAGTTACTTCCTATCTGACGATTAAGGAGGGCACCGACCGTTCCATAGTAGCGGCGGAAGCGGCGGTTGTCATAGATTCGGGCATTAAGCCGGGTGGGTGTTCCCAAGATCCAAGGTGTTCCAAAACTGAGTTCGGCGGTATGATGATCTCTCGTGCCTAACTCACCCTTTAAATGCACCCGATACGCGCGTCCGCGAAAATTGTTTTGTCCGACCTCTGCAACACCGAAGACCCCACCTTCGCTGCCATACCCGCCTCCGAGACTTAACATCCCTGTTCGTGGCGTTTCTGCGATATTAACTCTTAACTCTTTTCGGTTCTCTTCAGAGGTGTCGCTTGGGACGAAATCAACAGCACGGATGAAGGAGCCCATCTGGAATAAACGTTGTCGCGCTTTGCGCAGTGCTTTGACATCTAATAACTCATCGGACTTGATGTCCAAAAAATCCAACTCGCGTTTAACGACGTGTTCTTGTGTTTTTTCTAATCCCGTAATGATTACCTTGTCAATAACGATGACATCACCTTCGTTGATTTTCAGGATAATGTCAACCACGCCATCGACTTCATTGAACGTAGGAGACGGTGCGACTTCTGAAAGTAAGTAGCCTTTGTCGAGATAAGCTTGTTGTAACTTTGCAATTGATTCGTCAAAAGTGGCGCGATTAAATACCTCACCTTCCGCAGGGTCGAGCATCCCGCGTATTTTCTTTTCTGAAAAGAGGTTCTTAGCACCGGCTTCCACTTCAAGTGTGTAGCTGCCGATAATAAATTCGGGGCCTTCGTCAACAGTAATGTCCAGCATTAAACCGGTTTTGTCTTCTGTGAATCGTTTCTCGTAACCGATGACCTTCACTTGTGCGAAGCCTCGATCCTGATAGTAATTTCGGAGGTTCAGAGATAAGTCTTCTTCCTCAAACAACATCTGGTCGAAGGGCTTACCTGTGCGGGTTTTGAGTTTTTTCTGTAGCGTATTCGCGGTGATATTTGTATTTCCAATAAAATTGATTTCCTCGATTCGCACCCTCGGCCCCTCGTTTATCTCAAACGTGATCTGGATGGTATTCGCCTCTTCGTCTTTATTCCCAAGGTGGGTCTGGATGCCCACAAGATAGTACCCTTTTTCGTGGTAAAGTTGCTGTAGGGCACGCTCGCTTTCCCACCGTCGCCGATCACTATAAATTTCTGAGGGGCGAAGTGTAATTTCATCCTGCAGCTTACCAGTACTCAAATTTTCGTTTCCGATAATATTAATTCCGGAGATTTTAGGACTTTCGACGACCTTGTAGATGACTTCTAACCCGCCTTCTTCGTAGGGTTCTACATCTACTGTGAGTTCAGAGAAGAAGCCTGTATCTTTAAAGAGGCTTTTCAGGTCCTGCGTGAGGAGTTCTTCAGAGATTTCCTGTCCGATCTGTGTCTGAATAAGGGTGAGCAACATATCTTCGGAGGCAGTTTTCACCCCTTCAAAAGAGACTTTTTTGACAAGGAGCATCAAGTCGCCAGTGTCTTTGGTGGTATCTGCTGCCGTTTCTTTATCGGGTTGCGTCTCTGTCTGTTGTTCGGTGATAGTGGCTGCTTGGGGACCAAATACTGGTTTTTCCGTTTCTTCTGCAAAAGCGGTGATCGCCGCGAATCCGATAAATAGACTTATTAGAATAAAAATGTATTTTGGCGCATTCATAATCAATCTTCTCCTGTGTGCTGTAGGCATTTCTACGCGCGTGTCGGCCCAATCTATAGCGTTGTCATACGTCAGCGGTATAGATTGGGGTGCCGCAGCTATGTGCGAACTGTCGAAATGCTGCAATGAGTTTTTCTGTTACTTTTCCCGGCTGTCCGTCTCCGATGGCGCGTCGGTCTATTTTCACGACAGGTATAACTTCGGCGGCTGTGCCGGTGAGAAAACATTCATCAGCAATGTAAAGATCATGCCGTGTAAAAACGCGTTCTTCGACGCGCATTCCAGCGTCGCGTGCCAGATCGATAACACTGTTCCGGGTTACGCCTTCCAAAATTCCCATGTGAACCGGTGGCGTGACAAGGACATCATTCTTTACCCAGAAGATATTATCACCACTACATTCAACAACATAACCTTCTGCGTTAAGCATCAAGACCTCTTCTGCGCCGGATTGTTTGCCCTCAATTTTTGCTAATATATTATTTAGGTAGTTCAGCGATTTAACACGTGGATTAACGGCTTCTGAATAATTTCTTCGGATGGAGACGGTTACGATTTCCAAACCCTCTTGGTAGAATTTTTGTGGGTAGAGGGCGATTTTATCTGCAATAATAATAATACTCGGCTTTGGACATTTATCCGGGTCGAGTCCGAGATCTCCTACGCCGCGAGTGATAACCAATCGAATATAGGCTTCCGTGAGATGATTGCGACGGAGTGTTTCCAGAACCGTTTCCTTCATCGTTTCAATAGGGATAGGGATCTCTAACATGATTGATTTCGCGGAATCGTAAAGTCGTTCAAGGTGTTCATCGAGTTTAAAAACTCCGCCATTATAGGAACGGATTCCTTCAAAAACACCGTCTCCATAAAGCAAACCGTGGTCGAACACCGAAACCTTGGCTTCTGCTTTTGGTAAAAATTCTCCGTCGATATAAATCAACATTTTCTAAAAAACCTTTCCGTCAACGAGTTGTATAACACGATCTACTTGTTGGGCGAGTTCTTGATTGTGTGTTACGATAACAAAGGTCTGTCCGGATTTGGAATTCAAATCCCAGAGCAATTCTAAGACTGCTTCGCTATTCCGCCGATCGAGGTTCCCTGTTGGTTCGTCAGCGAGTACAACCTTTGGGTGATTAATCAATGCGCGGGCAATGGCGACGCGTTGCCGTTCACCACCAGACAATTGGCTCGGATAGTGGGCAAGCCTTTCGGATAGCCCAACATAATCGAGCAATGACTCCGCCTCTTTATAAACGCTTTTATTGTTTGGTGATGCAATTAATGCCCCCATTGCGACGTTTTCAAGTGCTGTAAATTCCGGTAATAAGTGATGAAATTGAAATACAAACCCAATTTCTTTGTTCCGAAATCGAGCGAGTTCTGTATCGGATAGTGTGAATACGTCTTGTTCGTCGTATAAAACGCTTCCTACGGTCGGTCTGTCGAGTGTCCCAATAATGTGAAGCAGTGTGCTTTTTCCGACACCTGATGCGCCGACGACTGCGAGTAATTCTGACATATATATTTCAAGGTTGATGCCTTGAAGAACTGGAAGTTCTGATTCGCCATCATAGTAAGATTTGTGTAAATCTTCGATGCGGATAAGTGTTTCTCTATTCATGTTGTAAGGCTTCAACTGGGTTCATGTTCGCTGCTTGCCATGCTGGGTATAATGTCGCAAGCCAACAGATTAAAAACGAAAGCACATTGATGAAAACAACAAAGAACCAATTCACTTGTATCGGTAGTTGATTCATCTGATAAACTTGACTCAGCCCGAGTTCTTCGAGCGAAATCGGTGTAACAACACAGTAGAGCGCGAACCCTATTACGATGAGCCATAAAACACTGATTGCGAACATCCAACCTTTACGGCGAGGTATCATTCGCCTGAAGGCAATTAGAACTTGTAGGACTATTGGCACAATGAGAACAAGGGCGTACCAATAAGACGGACGCTCTGAATTATAGCTCAGAAGCCAACAAAGGACAAGTCCCAAAACCGTTCCTAATACCGTTCCAAGCACCCCAATGACACTCCCTTGAATCATGAAAAGTCTCATAACGTTTCCGCGTGAAGCCCCGAGTGTGCGTAGTGTCCCAACATCTTTTGTCTTTTCCATTACGGTCATGATCAGTGTACTTGCGATATTAAAGGACGCGACCAAGATGATGAGTGCTTCAATGATGACGGTTGCTATCTTTTCCAATCGAAGTGCTGAAAAGAGCGGTGCCTGCATCTCCATCCACGTTCTCGCATCCGGCATTCCCTCCAAGACGGAGAACTGAACCTTGTCCTCAATCCGCCTGGCGATCCGAGGTGCTAATTCCGCATCGGTTAATCGAACAAAGATCGTATTTACCTGATCCTCTTTGTTATATATCTTTTGAGCGGCTTGTAGATGAATAAACCCGAAGTTGTTGTCATAAACCGCCAACTCGGACTCATAGAACCCAATCACAACGAAGTTCGCCAAGTCCGGTATGAGCATTGACTCATTTACAGGAGATTTCACAAGATTCACGATAAGTCGGAGCACATCGCCTTTAATGACACCGAGGCGAGCCGCTAAACGTCCGCCGAGTACAATCCCGCCTGTGATCGTTTCATCTCTGATGAGTCGCGCGCTTTCGATGTACTCAGAATCTTGAAGCTCAGTGGATCCATCAACAAATTTTGAGAAATCGGTGACTTTGTCTTCCTGAACGGGATCGATGCCCTTGATGTAAATGACATCTTGAATGGTATCGCTGCGTTCCCGAAAAATGGCACTTTGTGCCCAAACAACGGGGGATGTGGCGACGACTTCCTCGATTGACTCAATCTGTGAAATCCTTTTTTCGTAACTCCCAAAGAAACTGCTATCGTGCAACCGAAGAACAACATGTGCTTCATTTGCGAGGAACCTCTCTTTGAGTTCTTGTTCAACACCGTCTAATACAGCAATGACAAGTATCACTGTGGCGACACCGAGCGCGACACCTCCAATGGAAATAATGCTGATAATTGAAATAAAAGATTGTTTGCGCCGTGAGCGTAGGTAGCGGGAGGCTACGAACCATTCAAATCCCATATATATCCTAAGACGAGATAGGAGCTAATGAATCATAGTCCGCTTTTAGCATCCCGTATCCCATTAAATCCTCAAAGTTATCCCATTTTTTTATATGCTGCCGAAAGCATCCCTCGTAGCACATCCCGATTTTTTCCAGTACCCGTCCAGAAGCGGTGTTTCGTTTGAAATGCTTCGCATGAAGTCGGTTCAACTTCAAGACTTCAAAGCTATACGCAACAACAGCCTTTGCTGCTTCTGTGGCATACCCACAGTTCCAATACGGTTTCGCTATCCAGTAACCGAGTTCACCATTTTCGTTCTTTGGATCGAGTCTAAGTGCTATCCCGCCAATTAAGTTTTTGTTCGTTCTGAGCGTAATTGCGAAGTTGAGTGCTTCGTCTTTTTCAAACCTTTCGTAACAGGAACGAATCCATTTTTCAGCCATACCATCTTCGTAGGGGTGCGGCATATTCGTTAATGTTGATGCTACATCGAATTCACCAACGAGGCGTTGTAAATCAGCCGCGTCTTCAAGTGTAAACGAGCGAAGTAGCAATCTTTCTGTAAGGAGGGGCGGCGCGGACTTCATTTTTCTACGAACTCACATTTTAGTAGACGGTATTGGATCGTATCTTCAAAAAAATATGTTCTTGAATCTTTGGGAATATATTCACCATAGTGCATCCCAATTTTTTGCAGCACCCGCCCGGATGCCGGATTTCGTTTGAAGTAGTAGGCGTAAATCAGTTCGATGTCACGCGCACGGAACCCATAAGCGACAACAGCTTTTGCGGCTTCAGTGCAATACCCTCGGTTCCAATAAGATTTTCCAATCCAATAGCCGAGTTCTGCATCTTTGTAAGGTAAGTGAATCCGAAAGGCCAAACCAACTTTGCCAATCAACGTTCCGTCTGTTCTCAGTGTAACCGCAAAATTCGTACGTTCGCCGTCTTTGAACCATTCTTGACACCACTGAATCCATTCCTCTGCCGTCCCATCTTCATAAGGATATTCTATTTCATCAGTGGTCGATGCCATATCGGGATCGTTAGCAAGACGTTGCACGTCGGCTGCGTCTTCTGATGTAAACAAACGGAGTATCAACCTTTCTGTATGAAGTATCGGCGAAGTTTTCATCTTAGCGTTCCGGACGCATTTGCGGAAACAGGATGACATCTCGGATGGAGTATTGGTTCGTTAGCAACATTGTCAACCGATCGATACCGATACCGAGTCCACCCGTCGGGGGCATCCCGTATTCCAATGCGCGTAAATAATCTTCGTCCACCATGAAGGCTTCATCATCACCCGCCTCTAAACTGTTCGCCTGCTCAAGAAACCGTTGGCGTTGGTCGATCGGATCGTTGAGTTCGCTAAAGGCGTTTCCTACCTCCATGCCGCAGATAAAACACTCAAAGCGTTCGACGAACTCTGGAGTATCGGGCTTCTTTTTGGCAAACGGTGATACCTCAATGGGATAATCCGTTATAAATGTCGGCTGGATCAGTTTCGATTCTGCAAATGTGTCAAAGAGTTCAGCTATAATTTTCCCTTTCGTCTCATCACCCGCTAAGTCAACGCCTGCGTCAATTGCGGCTTTGTATAATTCATCAGCTGATAATGTTGTTGGATCAATACTGCTATACTCTCGAACGGCATCGACCATGCTCAACCTACGCCAAGGGGGTGTGAGATCGATCTCATGTTCTTGATAATGAATCTTCGTTGTCCCGTGAATGATTTTTGCGGTGTCAGCGATGAGGGTTTCCGTGAGCTCCATTATCTGGATATAATCTGCGTAGGCTTGGTAGAGTTCAAGCATCGTGAATTCGGGGTTATGATCCCTGTCCATTCCCTCGTTTCGGAAATCGCGCGAGAATTCATAAACACGATCGAACCCTCCTACGATGAGACGCTTGAGATAAAGTTCATTTGCGATCCGTAGATAGAGTGATTGCTCCAATGTATTGTGATATGTTGTGAAAGGACGTGCGTTTGCCCCACCGTAAATTGGTTGAAGGACGGGCGTTTCGACTTCAATAAAGTTTTGTGCATTGAGCATGTCGCGAATTGCTTGAACAATACGTGTTCTTTTAAGGAAAACGTCCTTCACCTCTGGGTTCATGATGAGGTCTGCGTAGCGTTGTCTGTAGCGTGTCTGTTTATCTTGTAAACCGTGCCATTTTTCCGGAAGCGGTCGAATGGATTTGGAAAGGAGATGGACAGCATCAACAAGGACGGTGAGTTCGCCTGTGCGTGTCCGGAAGACTGCTCCTTCGGCACCGACAATATCGCCAGTATCAAAGCGTCGGTATATTTTATACGGCTCTGTCCCTACATCGTCCCGTCGGACGTAGATTTGAATTCTGCCTTCACTGTCTTGCAGATGTGCGAAACTACTTTTGCCATGGTCGCGCTTCGTCATGATCCGACCAGCGATTCGGATTTTCTGGGTTTCATCGGGTGTTTCTTGAACGTCAGCAAAGTCTCTATGGATGGCGGAGGTCGTGTGTGTAGGTTCATATTTATGTGGGTACGGTTCTACGCCAAATTTGCGAATTTCGTCCAACTTCTCGCGACGTTGCTGAATGATGTCCTTTGTTTCTTCCACAGCTCTATCCCTCCTTTATTTTTTCTATGATAGACCGTTGCTATACTTCAGAAATATTATAACAATTATACCGTAGTTTCGTCCATAAAGCAACCCAAAAGCAGTATTATTTCTGCTGTGCCTTCATTTTGAGGTAACTTTCAATGAAGGGGTCTAAAGCACCGTCCAACACGGCGTTAACATTACCTGATTCGACATTCGTGCGTAAATCCTTGACGCGTTGGTACGGGTGCAAAACGTAGGACCGGATTTGACTTCCGAAGTCAATATTTAAGCGTTCGCTCCGCTGTTTTGAGAGTTCTGCCTCCCGTTCGGCGCGATATTTTTCATGAAGCCGCGAACGGAGTAATTTCATAGCGATTTCTCGGTTCTTATGCTGCGAACGTTCATTCTGGCATTGCACGATAATCCCAGTGGGTTTGTGTGTAATCCGAACTGCTGAGTCGGTGACGTTGACGTGTTGTCCACCAGCACCGCTTGCGCGATAGAAATCTATCCGCAGGTCTTCGGATTGGATATCGACTTCCACGGTGTCATCGATTTCAGGGGTCACGTCAATAGCGGCAAAGGAGGTATGTCGCCGCTTATTGAAATCGTAGGGGGACAATCGAACGAGCCTATGCACGCCAGCCTCGGCTTGAAGATAACCGTAAGCCGAAGCACCTGTAACAAGGACTGTCGTTCCTTTGATACCGGCTTCGTCTCCTGAGGTGAGGTCTACGATTTCGGTCTTATAGCCGCGTTGGTCGCACCAACGGAGGTACATACGCATCAACATCCCTGCCCAATCCTGTGCGTCGATTCCACCCGCCCCGGAATGAATACTGAGGATTGCATTGTTTTCATCGAACTCACCTGTGAGCATTAAGCGGAGTTCCATCTGTTCGAGATGTTGCGTGATGTTGCTCAATCCATCGACAATCTCGTTTTGTAGACTCCCATCGTTCTCTTCGGTCGCGAGTTCGATCAGGGTTTGGATATCTTCGATGTTGAAAGCGAGGTCTTCGTACGCGCCAACTTCATCTCGGAGGAAGGCGATGCGTTGGTTAACTTTTTGAACGCGTTGTGTATTGCTCCAAAAGTCAGGGGCAACCGTTGCCTCTTCAAGTTCTGTTAATTCTTTTCGTTTTTGATCCAGGTCAAAGATAACCTCTGAGTTCTTGAAGACGGGTTTGTATCTCTTCAGCCTGGTTCTTTAAATCTACAAGCATATTACTCCTCATGAATCACTAAGAATGTCTACGACGCGCCCATATTATGATTTGACTGCCGAACCATGCAACGCAAATAAGCGTGCAAAGCATCGGAAACCAGTCGCCGTAGCGGGTATAAAGTGTCTGTTCATGTTCCGTGGATGAAAGAAGTGGGACGGATGCGATGAGAATTTCCTGAGCGGTGTCAGGTGTAATCAACGAAGTTGTTATCCTACCAAACTTGTCCACGACGCACGTAAATCCACCATTTGCGCATCGGAACACGGCAATTCGGTTCTCAATCGCGCGGAAAGGTGCCATGGATAGATGTAGTTCGGGAAAAGCAGTGCCTTTGAACCACGCATCGTTCGTGAAGATGCCCATCACTCTGGCACCCATTTTTACGGGTCTGCGAAATTCATCTGGAAACACGGATTCAAAGCAAATCGAAGCACCGACCTCTATCTTCCGGGTGTTTGTCTTATTTTTAACGTCAAACACCGGTAAAAGGTTTACTGTTTTTCCGTGAGCGAAGGGTTCAAATTGGATAAAATTGGGGATAAAATCCGGCAGAAGGTGTGCCAGAGGCACGTATTCACCAAACGGAACGAGATGCATCTTTGCATAGTCCCCGTGTATCTTACCATCTGGGGCTATTGAAAGGACGCGGTTGTATATTTCCGTGTTTCTTTTATCAGCACTTTTGGAAAATTGACCTATCGCTGCGTCTGTTTCTCCTCGATTCGCGGTCCCGAGGAGCATTGGAATTCCTATATCACGGAGCATCAACGAGAATCTTCTGTAGTATGTGGGCCACTCGCCTGTCAAGGCCCTGCTGCGTGTTGCAGTTTCGGGCCACACAATTAACTCAGGATCTTCTCTGCTGGCTTTATGTGTCAATTCGATATAGCGTTGCAAAATCTGTGGGAACTGACGGAGATCCCATTTCTGAAGTTGCGAGATATTGCCGGGAATGAGCGCAACTTTTAAGGTCTCGACGTTTGTGTGTGTCGTTGCGTTTGTGCGCTGGTCTAAGGCGTTAGCGTTTTGGAGTTGGCGTATCCCGTAACCGAAACAAAAAAGCATCAGGATCAGTGGCAGGACTACAGCGCGAATTTCTTCTCGCCAGTGATGACGGTTACAAAACAGATGAGCGATAGCGGCATTGAAAAGCACGATGACGAAACTGATACCATGAACACCAACAAGCGAGGCGACCTGTATACCCAACAGATTATTCCATTGCGAATAGCCGATGCTTCCCCATGGAAATCCTGTTATCATCCAGCTCCGCACCCATTCTAATGCTGTCCAGATACATGCAGCGGACAGAGAAAATAGGACGCTGGAATGCCTCGGCACAAACCGCATCAGCACTGCAAAAACGGCGAAATAAAGTGCCGTGTATCCCACTAATAATAGGTATCCGACCATTGTGGCGAAAATATTCGCATACGGATAGAGAAGGAGGATGGCAGGGAGCAGACCTGCGAAGAACAGAAAACCTGTTAGGTAACCGATCCAAAAGGCGGATTTCCGGCTTGTTGCGCGGGTCAGAGCAATGAAGAATGGCACCATCGCGACCCAAGCAACCGGAAAGAGATTTAAATTTGGGAAACTGAGGAATAACAGGAATGCTGAAAGTACCGCGAGCATCCAGTGTTGGTAGCATTTCAAAATTTTAATTTTCCTTGCGGAGAAACGACGTGGATTTGGGTCATTCAAAAAAGGTCTGTTTTCAGGAGGTGCGAAATTTTGATGAACACAATTCGCTCCGTGTCTCCTTCGACATCACGGTTGTCGGTGTAGACGACAAACAGATTGCTTTCAGGACGATACTCATAAGCGAAGAGTGCGAACACGCGGCGTTCTTTTTCTAATGTAAATTCCGCACTGGCTCTTGCATACATACGCTGTGCAAACTGGTAGTTCACGACAAAGCGACGCGTCCATTCAGAAAGTTCCCACGCGGTTGCATCGGGTTCCTTTTCATGGAGTCGCTGCAAGATGAACTCAAAACTGAGTTTGGCAGTTGGACGAATTGTGATTTCGGGTCGGAAAAAGAATATGTTTTTGTCATTACGTAGACCGAAGTTACCGGTGTTTCGGATTTGCACATATTTCGGTGGAAACCACCCGACGAAGAAACGAGCGGTTCTGTCTTCATATAATTGATTGTCGTCATCGTCAATGTGATTGTACCATTCAGGACCGATGAGGAAAAAGAAATCGTAAACCCCGAAAAGTCCACTTAAACCCGCTCTGTGATTTGTAAGTTCACCTGCGTGGTTCGTGAGGCGTTCATATTCTACCTCACCGCGAAGTCTTTCAACAGCCCCTTTGTACTGTTTATTATAGCGACTTCTGATCATCAACCCACGTCTATCGACGCGTGGAACGAATCCTGTTTCAGGGTTAAAGTATTCGCCAATATCTGCGTAGATTGCATCAAGTGAGAATACATTTGTGCGACGGGCGAGTTGAACAAAGACAAGGTTGTCCTCGGTACTCTCTGGTCTGTCGAGACCGCCGCCTTTCCATTCTCTTGCGTATTCCAAGTTAAGACTCGTCGCGGCGGGGAGTTGAATGCGGGCATCAAATCCACCGGCTCGGTCATACGTGGCACCGCGTTGTTTGTTAACGCCTAAAAATCCGACGGATGACGTTTTACCGACCTCCCGTTGCAACCGAAAAACGGAGTAATTGTAGTTTGCGAGAGGCAATTCGCCTGCTTCTATTTCTCTATCGGGGTTCTCCGGTCCCGCGACGGCTCCCACGAAAGCGAGATTGTACTTACTGAATTTCCCGATGACTTTTCCACCACCGAGCAGGGCTTCAACTTTACGGCTGTAGAACAGGTCAAGGGGCATTTGAAAAAGTTCGTTTCCTTCAAGGAAAAACGGGCGTTTTTCAGGAAAACGGAGTGGGATGTCTGTGAGATTCACGAGGTCAGGGTCCGCCTCAATTTGTGCGAAATCTGGATTTAGCGTCAGATCAACAGTAAAGTCCCCAATCGGATACCGGATGTCTAACCCAGTGTCCGGTTTCAGGGCGGTTGATGCTTCACCCTCTGCCGGTTGCAGGAGTTGCGGTCTTAGCGTGGCATACGGTTTGAACTTCACAGGTCGTTTGGTAACCAATCCAGAGATCTGGAGGTCCGTGAGATGTCCGAATTTTGAGACAGCGTACTGGCGTTCCCCTAAATCTGCCCACATCTGTTCTTCGGCAGGAGATTCGTCGTTTCGCCAGAAGTTGATGCCCCACGTCGCGGTTTCCATTCCTTTTGAAAATCGGATTTCTGCAAACGGAATGGCAAATTCTGCGGTCCAACTGTCTGTTCCTATTGCGGCTTGACCTTGCCAGTCGCAATCCCATGAGATAGCAGTACCGATCATGGACTGACCTGTACGCCTATTCGCACCTTCGTTAATCAGGCGTCGATCGGTTTGTGTGCCGAGTGGGTTTAAGGCGAATGCATAACAGTTTCTGCCGTCAAGGAAGGTATCGATTAAAACTTCAACATGGTCATCGGAGAAGAAGAAGGAGTCGCGCCGTGTCAGGTTCGCTGCGAGATTGTCCATGTTGGTCTTAAAGCATTCAAAGGCAATATAGAGATTATTGGCATCGTAGGCGAGATAAACAGTCGTTGACTGTGTTGCTGGTTCACCCCGCTGCGGTTCAAATTGAAGAAATTCACCGGTTTTTGCACTATTTTGCCAGCAGACGTCGTCCAATATTCCGTCGATTGTTGGAGGGGTTTCTATGCGGACTGCTTTAATCTCGCGGTTCGTAAGAATTTCGGGAGGCTCCTCATTCGTGTCTGCAGGCAGGCCCTTAAAACTCCACAAACAGAGGATGAGGGAGACTGATAGTATCAAATACGGGCTAAGCCGCGCCCTAATTATTCGCATTGTTTTATCAAATTCTTCAGAGTCAAAACTCCATGCTTTAGCTTGGAGATGTAGACGCCGCTCCTATATATCCAAAGTGAGGTGTAGTGCTAATTCACCTTGTTCCACTTTCGGTTGTTCAGATACAATTTGTTTGTATCTAAAGTTAAGTCTGGTTAGTATTTTGTAAGTATCAAGTTTTGCTGATAACACGACTTGTTTCGCATTTTCTATATTGCTTAAGGTTAATCCACCTTTCTGATGTCCAGTTACACGGAGAATTCCATGTTTAATATGCTTTACTAACATATTTTTGCGAGTGCCAAGGAATCTGGTGCCGCCATATCGGGTTCTGATACCACCTTTCTTTGGGACTTCTCTATGCAAATTACGTCTTTGTATAGGTAAAGGTGATATACAAAATATATCAGTATTATCCACAATTGGCTCACCGCCTATGGTATGATATGCTAACACCCAACTATCCACGCAATGTGCATCAAAGGATTCTGACATCTTATCTTTGGACTTCTTAATTCCAAGGCTGTCACGTAATTCTTTTGTTTCGTAACCCTGAAGCGTGAGTAACTCCCACTTCTTCTGTATTTCAGAGTAGAACCAGTTTTTACCGACTTCCAACGGACTAAAAGACTGGTTCCATTTCTTTTAATATTGTTTGGTTCTTGCCTTAATATCTTCTACACATATATGTGTGACTGGATACAATTTGTTTAACCAATCCAATATGCGTAGTTTCCAGTCCCATCTTGCACGTGTGCCAGCAGGGATGCGTTCTTTGTTGGCGAGGCGGTTCATGCGATTCTTTCTATTCGGACACTTGCGACCCCGTCTACCTCGCCTTAATTCACTACGCTTTTTGACCTTCTTACCAACTTTATTATGTGCATCCGCCTGAACATTCAGATAAGTATGCTTTTCAGACTTAACCGTAAATCCTTCCTTTTTACTACCAGGATCTACGCCCACTGCAATCTCTTGATTATGCCTACCAGAAGGCTCTCTGTTAAGTCTTACACAGAATATGCCATTCTTCCAAAAAGGAGTGGCTTTGCCAGATTTAATCCATTTCTTTGCCCTTGCCGGTGTGGTAGGCATTAATGGATTTTGGTTTTTATCTACAACTGGTACAAACATAGTTTGTAAATTCCTTTCGGATATATATTGCCCCATCGAGATCACGAAATCAGAGCGGATATAGACTTGGGAAGCATCCATATCGTCTTACCAGTTGCCATACTGAGATTCCGCGATATATGACTCTATTCAGTGTATTTATAATCATTCAACCTATAGGAAACCGGCTACCGTACTGAACAATCTCCAGACTTTAGTCTGGAGTCACTGAAGTCTTTAGACCTTCCTTTTGATGTCAATCTGTTTACGATTTTAGCATGCGCCTATTTTTCTGTCAATATCAAAAAGGAGAGGTAAATGTTTTTCCCACCCGTGAATGTAAACGAAATGAAAGCGATTTGCGTTATTGCTCGCGTTGTTATATACTATTAAGTAGCATTGCTTTTGAATAAAAAAATGGAGGAATTAAGTGTACTCTTTTAGACGCAAAATCTTCATATTGCTTTTATGTCTTGCGATCTTTTTTCCGGTGGGAGCTTTTGCCGGACCCGGTCGAACAGGTGCTCAAATTTTAAACCTCGGCGGCGGTGCGCGAGCAAGAGCACTCGGTGACGCTTTTTCTGCGATGTCAGGTGATGTAACCACGTCGCTCTGGAACCCAAGTGGATTGGCAGATATGCCTGAAAGTAAACTCCGTTCTGGCAGGAAAGCGACACAAGCCTCAATGTTTTATACAGATTACAGCGCACCCTTTGGAGAAGCCGGGGAAGGATTGTACTATACCTTCCTCTCAGGCGCGATGCCACTCGGCGATGTCGGAACTATCGGCGCGACGCTCCAGATGCAGGGACAAGGCACAATCGCTGTGACAACAGATTCTCCCGATATTCTTCGTGAAGAAAGTCTCGGTACCAACTTCGCGTTGACGTTTTCATACGCGGACCGCATTACAGAGTCTTTATCGGCGGGTATCAACGGCAAGATGATTCGGATGGTTCTCGGACGCGAAAGTGGAAGTTCTTATGCCGTTGATTTGGGAATGCAATATCTCCTTCCGTTCGATCCTATTCCAACAACGTTCGGTGTTGCAATTCAGAACGTTGGACCGGGCATCTCTTTCATTGATGAAAACCAAGCAGATCCGTTACCGCGGTTCTTACGAATCGGTACGTCTATGAGTCTTTATCAGTCAAGGTATCATCACATTCGCTTCGTCAGTGGTGTCACAGCCTACATTGATAAATTGGCAGAGGATGAAAACGAATTAGCCATAGATTTGGACCGGCTCAACGCCGAAAGAGAAGAAAAACTGACACGAGAACAACTCCTTTCCGATCGCGGGGTGGGTATCCGAGCATTTGAATGGCGGCACCTTCAAAAGAATCTCGGCTTGGAGTACTGGCTCGGTGGTATGCTTGCATTCCGTGTTGGCTACAAGTCGGAACCCGGCATTAACTTACCGGACTTGACAGATTACATTACTGCCGGTGTAGGTGCGCGATGGTATCTATTCAATATTGACTTTACAATTGGACCGAGCTTCGGTCCAAGCCGCTCGCGACTCTATGAAACCACTTTGATGTTCATCTTTTAGAAGGAAAACAACGAAAAGTGAAATCTAAGACCCAAATTTTAATAATCGTGCTGATGTTATGTTTAGCGTCCGGTCTCTGTGTAGCATCCGAAGGTCCTCGTGCGCCACTACTCACAACTTTTTATTTAGATTCTACCCTCGGAAGCCGCACGCTCATGAATCAATCCACTGTCGTTATGGAGGCGACCCAAGAGTTCCAGACTCGGAAATCTCCAAACGAGGCGTTTTTGTATTCGCTCGTTATTCCGGGGATGGGACAACTCTATACTGGGGCAAAACGCGGGTATCTCTACGCTGCTGCAGACGTTGGTTTGCTCGTGACCTATTTTTTTCTACGAAATAATGCTTCAAACACACGAGAAGACTATCGCGATGTCGTCAGACAACACGTTACGTTTATCGGTCCAGGTTCCTTTGAGGACTGGGATCCTATAGAGGATTTTGAGCACGCCACGCAATATGAAACATGGAATCATGTCTACGATTCGGACGAGACACGGGCGCGCACTGGCAAATGGTATTGGACGGATCTCGATCCGAATCTAAAAAATGAACCCGATTTAGACATTGATTTCGACTCGCGGTATCGCTTGGAAGCGTTTGATTTACGGCAGAAAGCGAACGACACCTTTCAACTCGCTCGGACAATATTAGGTGTAGCAATCTTAAACCATGTTGTCAGTGCTGTGGAGGCCCGGATCTCAACGAAACGTTTCAATACCCGCTTGCAAAAGACACTGACACAAACACGAGTCAACGCACTTGAGATAGATTTACAAACCGACATAGCGGCTGGTGCGCTTACAGGCACACTTGTCCTACGGAAAAGATTTTAATTTTACCTTGCGGATTTTTAATTTTACCTTGCGGAGGAACAACGTGCGTTTCAACTTTTGCGTGCGTTCCGTATATCCGCTCTCCATTCCATTACGAGCTACGGGGTTTGAGACTATTGTAACGCCAGTTTGAAAATACATCCTCACGTTAAAGTAGCATAACCTGTTAGGTTGTGCATCTTCGCTCAGATGTTAAACAACGAGAGGTGATGTAAGCTTATTTCTAAAATTTACCAGAATACGGGAGACTGCTATGCCATTAGAACTATCAAATCTTTTGGAGGCACTTAATTCGGTTACTGCGATTCCTATTGTTCCTTTCGAAGGGGACAACATTGATTACACCGGACACGCTAAGAACATTGACTATTTAATGCGTAACAACTATCTTGATGAAGGACGGCAGCGGGTCATTGCTATCGCTGGGACAAGTCTGATCCATCATATCAGCGAAGCAGCGCAACTTCGGCTCATTGACCACACCGGACAACAAATGGGGGATAGTGGTATCCTCATGTCTGGTATTGTGCCGAATCCCATCGGTCAGGCAGGTCAACTCATTGAAGCCCAGTCTGGACTCAAAAGACCGCCAGATGTGTACTTGCTCATGCCCTTGACTGGCGTCTCAAGTCCAGAGGGGATCTACCAACAGTACATGGAATTTGGTGAGAAATACGGCACTTCTTGTGGTGCCCGATTCCTCTACTATTTCCGTCAGAAACGCGACTTAGAAGCGGTCATTCGTCTCCTAAACGATTCGCCGCATTTCGTGGGTGTGAAGATCGGGACAGGTGAAGAGGACGTTGTGCCACTCGTTGAAGGTGTTGGGGACAGCGGAATTGTGATGTGGGGCATCGGCGATAGGTGTACCCGTCCGGCGGAGCTGGGTACGAAAGGGCATACCTCTGGTATTGCGGTCGCCTTTGCGCGTGCCTCTGACGAGATTAATAATGCCCAACGCCGAGGGGATTACGAGACCTCTGCACGCATTGAAGCCGACATTGCGCCGCTTGAGGAGATTCGTTTCATGAACGAGCGGGTGTATAACTATTCTGCTGTCGTTGAAGCGATGATCTTAAGCGGTTTTGATGATATTGCCGCTGGGACGGGTGCTCCATTTAATCCGCGTGTTCCGTCCGAAATTCAGGAACACCTCCGCGGCGTGGCACAGAACTTAAAACGTTATCATTGAGGTTTGTAGATACAGGTCTTGCGTTGATAGAAACCGCCTGCAGTGCGTCTGTAACCGTCTAAACATAAACCCAAGAAAAAATGGAGGTTAATGATGGTATGTAAAAATCTTGACCCCCTCCTGTAACAATGTTATAATAGAATTACAGGACTTACGCAGCTTCCTTTATTGGCGAGGTTTCTTAGAAGAAACACCCTTCGACAGCAAAACACCTCGCCTATGGTGGACTGTAGATTCTTATCAGAAAATTGCCTAAGTCCTAAGAACCCCTAAAAATTCCTGGAGGCAAATCATGGCAACTCGGGCAGTTCAAACATATCTCACGCCAGTGGAGTACATCGCTTTAGAACGTAAAGCGATACCTGATGCTGAAACAGTCAGAAGCGAATACATCAATGGAGAGATTATCAACATGCCCGGAGCCAGTTTCGCACACAATCTTGTCACAGGTAATATCTTTGGTGAGCTCCACACTCGCTTGAAGGGCACAGCGTGTGCTGCTTTCGCGAATGACATGCGTATCAGTATTCCGACAGCAAAATCCTATTTTTATCCCGATGTTGGCGTTGTTTGTGAGGAACCCCGTTTTGAAGATGATGTCTTTGACACGCTCTTGAACCCGATTGTTATCGTAGAGGTGCTTTCATCTTCAACCGAAGCGTTTGACAGGGGTGAAAAATTTGCCCACTATCGCCATGTCACATCGTTGCAGGAATACGTCCTCGTTGCTCAAGACCAGATTCGTGTTGAACACTACTACCGTCAAGAGAGGCAGTGGATTTTTACCGATTTTGAAAAACGTGATGAGATTCTGTCGCTTCCTTCCATTCAGTGTGAATTACCCTTGCAGGAAATTTACGAACGCGTTACATTTTCTGATTAGCAACGCTACAATGTAAATTCCATGAAGTGAGATCTCCACTATGTCTTACGATAGTTTAGCACTTCGTCTGGTTGCCCAAGAATTGCGAGAAACCCTTTTGGGCGGGACAATTCGGCACATTGAACAGGCGAATCCCCACACCTTTTCATTTAAGATCGGTCGCGGTGCCCAATCGCAGTGGCTGACGCTATCTGCACATTCATTGCATGCCCGCACCCACCTCATCGAGAAACCTCCACCCGGACAAAAGCAATCCTATCTGGCGGATTTTCTCACAACACATCTCAGGCGCGGTGTGATTACTGCAATTGAACAACTCGGTTGGGATCGGATCCTCAAGATAACCGTTCAACCCGTTTCCGATGAGCCGATACAACCGTCCCCTAAAGCCGTTATCGCTGAATTTATGGGAAAACATAGCAATATTATCCTCATTGACGCAACCGACGACAGGATTTTGGAAAGTCTCAAACGTATCGACGAGACAATGAGCCGACATCGAGAGATCTTACCCGGTGAAACGTATGCTCTGCCACCGCAGCAGGAGAAGGTAGATCCATTGACGCTGGATGAGACAACGTTCACTGAACTTTTTGACGGACAAGCGGACGTGAGTTGGCGGAAGCTTTTTAACAAAATCGACGGTTTTAGTCCAACACTCGCAAAAGAGGTGGTTGCACGGGCAGCGGAAACAGGTCTTTGGGAGGCGTATCAGCAGGTTATTGACTGTTTCGATGCGGCGCAGACTTCACCGCAACTCCTCATGGATGGAGATGCGCCGATTGCCGCTTCAGCGATGACGCTGCATCAATTCCCACATGCTTCCTCTCAAACGTTTGACACAATGAGCGGCGCGCTCACCGCATACTACGAGGCGGTTACCCTGAAGGAGGAGATGGCTTCGGAACACCGGACCCTCACGCAAGCGTTAAACAAACAGGAGAATCTACTCCAGCGGAAAGCCGATGGGTTACACGCCGATTTGGGACGGGCAGAGAAAGCGGAGGATTATCGCATTCAGGGTGAGTTGCTTCTCGCGAATCTACACGCTATCACCCGCGGGCAGAAACAGATAGAATTGCAGAACTATTACAGTTCTGACCTTGAAATGCTGTCGATTCCGCTGAATCCGGAGCAAAGTCCGTCCGATAACGCACAAGCATATTTTAAGAAATACACAAAAGCAAAACGAGGGCGTTCACGCATCGAGCAACTCATTTCGGATGTAGAGGCGGATCAGGAAACTCTTCGACTGTATGCCTCCAAATTAGAAGCCGCTGATACTTTAAACGCGCTGCAGCGTCTCAAAACGGAATTTGTCGCGAACGGCTATCTCAAGTCACCCCAGCGTGGTAAGCAGAAACAGGAGGTAGGTGGAGGTCCTTTCCGAAGGTACACTTCTACCAACGGCTTCCAGATGTATGTTGGACGAAACAGCCAGTCGAATGACTTGCTCTTACGTCAGATTGCCAAGCCTCGTGATATGTGGCTGCATGCGAAGCAAATTCACGGTTCACATGTCATCATCCGCAACCCAGAAAATCGCCAAGACATTCCGATGCCGACGTTGTTGCAAGCCGCGCAACTCGCTGCCTACTACAGCAAGGCACATCATGCCAGTAATGTGCCTGTTGATTATACGTGGGCACGGTATGTTGTGAAGCGCAAGGGGAACGTCGCTGGTTATGTGCATTACACGCGTGAGAAGACGTTATTTGTTGAGCCTGCCGTGCCTAAGTCGAAAGAATGAAAATCTTGTATGGCTGCTTTGAGAAACGCGCCTACCGAAATTTATAGACATTAATCCCTACCCCTGTTATACTATTCGCATAATCTATAAATTAACGTGAGTTTGATAAAAGTGTCAAGTTGGGTTTCGCTACTGGTATTGATACAGAAAGTGGTCTTGAAAAACGAAATAGGTGTTTACTGCTCTACCTAGGGGAAACACCCAAGCAAAAACACCTACAAGTTTATTTTCAAACCGGCGTTAAATTAACATAGGAGAAACTCTTATGAAACTGGTTAGGTGGTTCATACTGATTGCATTCCTTTGTGTTGTCAGTCTTTTTGCGGCAGGAACCGCTGCTGCACTCGAAGAATGGATACATGTTGATATAGAGCCCTATGCAAACACGAAACTCGTTAAACACGAGTGGTGGACGAAAAATCCTGGAGATAGTACGCTTTCCCGATTACCTATCGGTGAAGTGGACGAGTTTGAAGGACCGGATGGGAAGGTAGAGTTTAAAATTATAGACGGTGCCATTGTTATCTTCGGCACCAATGCCGCGATATGGCCCAAAGCGGTTGAAGACATCGTCGTTGGAGGTAAGACAAAGTTCATCTATTTTTTCCACTCGACCGGGTGGGAACAGAACGGCGTTCCGAGCTACATGTTCGTGATGAATTATCAGGATGGTAAGAAGGAAGAGCTTGAGATGATTTCAGGTTTTAATTCCGATGATTGGTGCCACGACGATGCTGAGCTCCAAGACGATAACTCGGTCTGGGGCTGGGTGAAGAAGGAAGGCGGTCCTTGTGGACACGCGGGGTTAATTACCACAAAATGGGAAAACCCGCGACCCGACATAAGGATTGAGACGATAGATGCCATTTCTTTGGAGTTAGGGTCAGTGCCTGTCATTCCAGCGATTACCTTGGGTGAAGCGTCACTCGCAGTTGATCCATCGGAGAAATTGGCGATCACTTGGGGGAGTCTGAAAAACCCACGTAGATTCTAAACTTTACTCGCGGGTGAGGTGTCTTAGGGGAAATATGAAGAAACACCCCAGCAAACGCCTCGCCTATTTTTATGTGCTCGTGCCGGCTATAATCAGAGCCAGGGAAGTCGGGAATCGGAGTTCCCTCCTACAAGAATGGCAATCGGCAGTTAGCAGTCGGCGGTCGGTAAGAGGGTGTTCGTAATAATTCACCCGCTCTCGGAATATTCCAAGAAAAGTCAATTGTTACAGAATCCTTCTTTGCTGAGCACTGAAGGTTTCTGAGTTCCCTCCTACCAGGGAAGTGAGGAACTTTGCGCGTTCTTCTATAAAAAATTGACTTTATCTGGCGTGTATGCTATAATTATAGCAGCGATTTGTAATCGCAACATTTTCTAATACTAAATATTGCAACACTTAAATTGATATAGGAGGAATTCAATGCCAGCAAAGCAAATTATCTTTGATGAAGAAGCGAGGGTGGCACTCAAGCGCGGCGCGGATACACTCGCCGATGCTGTGAAGGTTACCCTCGGTCCCCGTGGTAGGAATGTTGTCATTCAAAAATCTTTCGGGGCACCGCTGGTAACATGCGATGGTGTCACCGTCGCAAAAGAAATTGAACTCCCGGACCCCTATGAAAATATGGGTGCCCAGTTACTCGAATCTATTGCAACGAAAACAAACGATGTCGCAGGCGATGGAACGACTACTGCTACCTTGTTGGGTCAGGAAATCCTTCATGAGGGTCTCAAGAACGTCACTGCTGGTGCCGACCCGATGCAGTTGAAGATTGGTATAGACAAAGCCGTCGTCGCTGCTGTTGATGCGATTACCGCACAGAGCCGTGCGGTTAATACACATGAAGAGATTTTACAGGTAGCCGCAATCGCAGCCAATGATCCTGCAAACGACAGTAATATCGGCGCGACTGTCGCTGAAGCACTTGAAAAAGTTGGAAACGACGGGGCTATCACGATTGAGGAAGGCAAGACCTCAGAGACGACTGTTGATATTGTTGAAGGTATGCAGTTTGATCGTGGTTTCCTCTCACCCAATTTTGTAACTGACATGCAGGCACAGGTGGTCGAATTTGAGAACCCTTTTGTTCTCATCAATACCGAGAAAATTTCCACAGTGGCAGATCTCGTGCCGATTATGGAAAAGACGATGCAACTCGGCAGACCCTTGTTCATTATCGCTGAGGATGTTGAAGGGGAAGCGCTCTCTACGTTAGTTGTGAATAAACTCCGTGGAAACCTTCAAATTGCCGCCGTTAAATCCCCCGGTTTCGGGGATCGACGTAAAGAGATGTTGGAAGACATCGCAATCCTGACCGGTGGTCAAGTCATCTCTGAAGAGACGGGCATCCGTCTGGAAAACATTGTTGTTGGCATGTTGGGAACGGCTCGACGCGTCGTTGTTGACAAGGATAACACCACAATCGTTGGAGGTAGTGGTGCTAAGGAGGGCGTCGAAGGAAGAGTCGCGCAGATTCGGACGCAGATCGAGGAAACGACTTCTGAGTATGATCGAGAGAAGTTGGAAGAACGGCTCGCTAAACTCGCAGGTGGTGTTGCCGTTGTCAATGTTGGTGCTGCTACGGAAGTCGAGATGAAAGAGAAGAAGGCTCGATTTGAAGATGCCCTCGCCGCAACGCGTGCCGCAGTTGAAGAAGGGATCGTCCCAGGGGGTGGCACATCACTTTTACGGGCCGCCGCGTCCTTGAGTGATTTGGAACTCGACGGAGACCAGAACACAGGACTCAATATTATCCGTCGCAGTTTGCTCTCACCTGTGCGTGCTATCGCAGAGAATGCGGGTATGGAAGGGTCGGTCGTTGTTGCCAAGCTGCAGGAAGGTGAAGGGAATTACGGCTTCAACGCTGCAACAGTTGAATATGGCGATATGCTTGAAGAAGGGGTTGTTGACCCGACAAAGGTCGTCCGATCCGCGTTGCAGAACGCTTCCAGTATTGCTGGCTTGCTGTTGACGACAGAAACGCTCATTACAGAGATTGAAGAGCCACCGGGTCCATCTGCTGCCGCTGCTGATCCACACGCTGGACACTTCCATTAACGTGAGTTTGATAAAAGTTTAGCGTTTAGAAAATCACGGGTAAATCGCTGACACCTTGAAGTTCAGCGAGGTTCAGCGAGGGTTTTTTCTCCAACAACTGATACGCAATCAAAGCAGAGAAGACATTGACTTGGAAGTTTTCAAGGCTTCTATGACGACTGTGTTCCACCTGCATCTGTGTCTTGAGTTCCCGGATCACCGATTCAACGAGCGTCCGTTTTTTCAGCAACACCTCATCGGAGACAGATACCTTTAGGGGTTTCATGTTCTTACGGACTTTGTAAACCAAGTTGACCCCTTGCTCCCGGAGTGCTTCGCGAATGTCTTTGGAGATATACCCTCTGTCTGCGTAGAGACTCCCGTGAAGGCGTTCTGCGAACGTTCCGAGCGGTTTTCGGTCATCTATATTTCCAGGGGTCAGTGCGACATCCAAGAGATCCCCAGTGTGATTGATAACGAGATGAAGTTTGAATCCATAAAACCACCCCATAGACGTTTTTGAACGTTCCGCAACACCTGCGAAGACGCGATGTGAGGAAATCCGCTTGGTATCACAGACCCGCAAGCGTGTTGAGTCGACGAAGGACACCCCGCTACAGTCGCCAAGGCGCGTGCCGAGATAAACGTCAAAAGCGTCAGGACTTCTTTTTTTCGCTGCACGAAGCGAGAATAACTCAGTAGATGCGGGAACGCTGTCCGCCAATAGACGCAGACGTGTTTGAGATAAAAGTGTTTAAACGTCCGATAGTTGCTTTGATGGAACGCGATCAAGATCGTCATCACCTCGCTTGGATGCAACCGTCTCGGACGTCCCCGGGTTTCGAGGGGGGCGTCTCAGGGAGACACTGTGTTGACATCCATTTCTCATACGCAAGAAAAAAGTCGTCTATGTCGCAGAAAAGTGTTAGGATATTCATCGGAGAACTCCTTTTGGTGAAAAAAATAAAATGGTTTTACTTCATTCTACCAAAAGGGTTCTCTTTCTTTAAAAATTAGGCAAATATTTATCAAACTCACGTTACTGTACCTAAAAGGAGGGACACCGATGAAAAACATATTCGCAACAAAAATCAGATACCTTCCGACCTTATTGATACTTCTACTGATTTCAACGTTCTGTCTCCCTACCACGCTCTTTGCGCAATCCCCTTTACCCGAAGATGCGAAAACAAAGTTCAATGTGGGGCGCATCTACGATGTGGAGTATTCACCAGACGGCACACTGCTCGCTGTCGCAAATTCTGTGGGGATTTGGATATACGATACGACCGCCTATCAATTACTCCGTTTGGTGAAGAGTCGTAGAACCGGTGTACACAAGATTGTTTTCAGCCCGGACGGGAGCATCATCGCAAGTGAAGAAGAACTCTCCAGAATCCATCTTTGGGATGTCAACACAGGAAAGCATAAATATAAACTCGATCGTAGCAGCTGGATCAGAAGTTTCGACTTCAGTGCTGATGGGGAAACACTCATGACAGTGGGAATACACGGAGTCCTTACTTATTGGGACACAGACACTGGTGCCGAAAAGGAGCGTATCATGCGGGGTTTCGGTACAGAATTTATAAATGCTTACTTTTCCATTTTCGACCCGAATAACATTATATTGGCAGTTTCAAATCTGCACGCCACCATCGATTTATATGATCCGGTTAAAGGCGAAGTCAAAAAAACGCTTATAGGACATAAACGAGGTTGTCATTGCATTGTTTTTAGCTCGGACGGCAAAACATTGGCGAGCGGAGGAAGTGAGCCGGTTATCCGTCGTGAAGACGGGACCTTCCGTAGTGGCGGAGTTCTCCATGTGTGGGATACGGTGAAAGGAGAACTGAAACATAAAATTTCTGGGAACGGTATGTATGATCTTAATAGCGTCGCTTTTAGCCCAGATGGGAGCCTGTTAGCTGGTGGTGATGAATTCGGACATATCCACTTGGTGGATCCAAACACAGGCGAATACAGAAAAAAGTTTAAAGGGCATAGCAGATGGGTAATTGCTATCTCCTTCAGTCCGGATATGCGGACGGTTGCGAGCGGTAGCAGAGATGGCACCGTCCGTATTTGGGAAGTCGCTTCCGGCGAAAATAAGCAGACACTTTACTGATATTACCGTCCGTATTGTTGGGTTTCGCACGATCTACCTTTATGTGTCAATTTAAGAAAATATCTGTATTTTCTTTTGTGTGTGAAGTTTGGCGGTTTTTCTGTCGTCTAAATCGCGAAGGAAGCGGAGAACGCGGACAGGATTATCACATCTTCGGTGTCAAGCCCCCGTTGCTTTAGTTCGACGACGTGGACAGGGAATACGACAGGATGAAACTATACAACCAAGTATCAGAGGATCAACTCTACATCCTCCAACTAATGGAGTGGGGATTGAACACGTGCACAGGTCGCTCACCTTGGGAGTTGCCGAGAGATAACTGGGAATGGACAGAAAGCGAACGGATGATGAAGTGGCGTGATGAGCAGCGACGGGATGGACACTATGCTTTTGCAGATTTGCAGATCGTTGAAGAACAGATGAGAAGCTTTATACTGGTATCTGACCCCGAAACAGATAATGCTGTATCTGATGGTTGTCCCAGAGGAACACCCAGAGGAA
This sequence comes from Candidatus Poribacteria bacterium, assembly GCA_021295715.1. Lineage (NCBI taxonomy): Bacteria > Candidatus Poribacteria > Candidatus Poribacteria bacterium. Next base: position 44,334 of record JAGWBV010000038.1, read on the forward strand.
GCGATATATGGAGAAATGAGTGTCTACGAGAAGACATCCGATCCTTCAACAGGTGCGATCTTCCTGCTCCACACCGTCTGCGAGCTAACGAAGATAGCTGCTTCCTCCTTGTATTGGACACAGTATTGGTGGACAACTTGGTGGTAGTCATAGGATACAAGACAATACTCGTCCTGCTGTTAAAGGGTTATATCCATAAATCCGGCTTATCCATCAAGAGGAGAAAAATGAAACAACTTTCAAGAAGCATCTGGATCATCGTGTGCCTTTGTGCCACCATCGCATCCGCCGAATGGTCACAATGGCGCGGACAAAACCGAGATGGTATCTTGACTCAATTCTCTGCACCAGAGGTTTGGCCGAAACAACTTAAAAAACTATGGCATGTGGAGTTAGGGAGTGGGGACGCTTCGCCTATCGTTGTGGAAGGACGGATTTACACGCACACACGGCAGAACCAAAATGAAGTCGTTACTGCACTTGATCTCAAAACAGGTGAGATGCTTTGGCAGAATTCCTATGGACCGGTACCTTACATGTGGCCCTGGCATGGTGCAGAATCGCGTGGTCAAGGTCCATTTTCCACACCGGTGTTTCATGACGGGATTGTTTATGCCCTGGGGATCGCGCAAGCCCTCTCCGCATTCGATGCCGAAACGGGTCAACTGCTTTGGCGCAAAGACTTCAAAAACACCTCGGCTTTGGGAGTTCGACATCGCCGATTGTGGAGTCAGGTTATTGCATCGTTCATGTAGGCGATCCGAAGAACGGTGCATTAACTGCGTTTGATGCACGTACAGGAGAAGTCGCGTGGCAGTGGACTGAAGATGGACCGTCCTACGCATCACCAATCTGTGTTGAGTTTGAAGGAATAAAACAACTTGTCGCACTTACCCGGAAATACTGCATCGGCATTTCACCAACCACCGGCAAACTCTATTGGAAAACGCCTTTTGAGCAGGTGTGGGACGAGACCGTTCCATAGGTGTCAATTTAGGGATTTTCCGTAGCCTCTTGGAGTTTCCGCCATGTTGTATTTTTTCCAGTGGCTCTCTGAAAAGTGCCTCCATTTTCAAAGGCACGCTTTATGTCTTTCAAGGTTTTGCGAAGTGTCGTTTTTGCGTGATGAAAGCTCATGGTGATCAGTCTCGCATAGCCTGCGATATATTTTGCGGTTTTGATGAAACTGTGTTGTATGTGTCGGTATCCAGTGCCTAACATGACGGTATGCTGAATCAAAAGTGCGATGAGTTTGGCATAGATTTCAGAGAGGCTGCGATAGGGTTTCTGACTTCGGGAGACCTGAAGTTTTGAGAGACTTTTGAAACTCTTGAAGATCAACTCAATCTGCCAACGGACACCGACGATGGCACAAATCTGCTTCGGTGTGAGCCGATGTGCCTCGATATTGGTGATATAGAGGTTGTATCCAGCGAGACGTAAGAGTGCTTTTGAGAGGGTTTCTGCCTTGCGTTTGGCACGGTGCTGGATGGAGCGTCGGCGTTTATCGGTTTCTGCTTGAGAAAGTCTTTCAGCGACGAGAGACACCCGAAGTCGCTTGGTTTTGCCGATACGAATAGACTTACGGATGAAGGTGTTTTCTGCTTCTGCTTTGAGCATGTTTTGTAGATCGAGGCGTTCCCCGGTGTCATCAGACACGAACGAGTTGGCTTTCAACCGAGATATCCAGTAGATACCGTTTTCAGTCAGTTTCTCAAGCGCATCGAGCGAAAAATATGCTAAGTCTGCGAGGCGTAAACTCCCCTTTGGTAGGGGGTGAGCGGCTTTCATAGCCGTGGCATCCGCCGTCATCCCGTCAGTGAGTTGGAAGTGTTGAAAACTTCCCGTAAGGACATCAAAACACAGATGAAGTTTCAAAGCCGCTTTGTGAGGATGATCCTTTTTCGGGGGCCCTTTGCAAATCTCATGGAGTTCATTGGGGAGTCGTATCCATGTCGAATCTTGAACATAGACACCCGTAAACGCCTCAAGTAAAGGGAGCGTTTGCCGTTGATTGCCCCCTTCGAGCATTTCCGCAATCGCTGTTTGAAGCGTGCGTTTGAACATTTCAGCGGTTTCAGGGGTCAGCCGTTGTTCAAGAGCCTGGCGTCTGACTTGTATACCGAGAGTCGCAGCTGTTTCAGTGAGGTGCTGATAACTCGCTTCAGGGTCTTCCAACCACCCGAAGACCAGCGTTTGGGCTAACGCACTCCCGGTGAGTTTGCGTTTTCTTTTCACGCACCCCGTCTGCGGTGCGACTTCATCGGGGACGGTTTGAAGAATCATTTGCATTTTTTCGGGAACCTGTAGTAAAATGGACATTGGAAATACCTCTTTTGTAGAATTTACCTCTAACATTTGTTCTTACACCAAAAACATACTTATTCCTACTAAATTGACACCTATGGTGCGCTTCCAAAGCGCACCTACCTAACAAATACACGACTTGATTTAACGTGAGTTTGACATAAGCGTATCTTTGGAAACCCGCCTCATTCTCACAGCCCCCCGGTGGAGTGTCGGGTTTCGCTATGTTTATTTTTCTCAATGTGTCATGAAAAAGAGACGTTTCTGGGTAAACTGAAGGATTCTGAGGTCTTCATCACTCTACCTGGCGGAAACACCCAAGCAAAAACACCTACGGGCCTCTTTCAATTTTTATTATCAAACTCACATTATTTAGTGTTCTATCCGGCACTGTATCTAATACCGTGCTTCCATCCCGCTATCCCAATCACAATCAAGACAAAACATCACCTTTGGTCCTAAATACTGGATGTTTTTACCACCACAGTCTGGGCACGTTTTTATCGGCTTTTCGGTGTCGTCTCTCTCACCGTGTTGGAGAATGTTCAAATAATACACCTTTAGCACGCCTGGATAACGATGCCCCATTGGACAACGGATCAGATCGGAATTATCATTCTCAAAACGTTCCATTGTTTCTCGAAGGAACGTTAACCGGCGGTGGCAGATCGGACAGGGATTAGGGGTCAATTCCTTCAGAACGACAAGGTCTGTGTTCTCCTGTTGGATGGAAACTGACAAGGCGAGGTGATGCGCGAGTTGCAGATGCGATATGCCTTGAGACCCGAGTTTTTCGGCGAGCTCAGAAACAAGTTTCGCGTAACTTTGTGGGCTCAGGACGACTTCAGTCGGAATCATCGTTCCGCCTTTTAAACTGGAGAGAAGCTGATAGATGCGTTCTAAAATAGTTGCTACCTCCACAGCAGAGAACTATACTGTCCTGCCTTCGGTCGGCTCAGAAACTAATGTCCGTTCATTGCCGCGCGCGAGGGGTGATGCGGATACATTCCTTTGGGAACGGTAAGCATCCGCCGGTTGGTTCCGGGTCAGGATGAGGTCATCCCCGTCACGCTCAATAAGATCGTCCTGCATTAATGTGATTTCAAATTTTCGCATGCTGGTTATGAAGTTGATAGTGACCCGCGATGCTGCCTTCAACTTAATCTGCCAACCGGTTGCTGTTTTCGTTCGAGTGAACCGATCACTAATATCAAGGGACTGCATCTGCGCAGCGTTGACGATCACACCGCTTTCTGCCAGTGTTTGTTCTTCGGCTTCGACAGCATTCTCGTTAGTATTTTGTTCCACCATGTTGCACTTCACCTCTACAAAATCTGAATTGAGCATATTTTATCAAAGAGGAGTGTCTATTGTCAAACAATTTTTTCTAATGTTTCCTGAAGCGTCTACAGATTCGCGCTTCTGAGGAGACTTTCACAATTTTTATAGTAAAATTTAGAATGAATGAGACACTCTAAAGAGGCGAGGATACAATCCTCGCCAGTGGCGGGGGCGGTTTGTTTCGCTGCACAACTGTCCACATATTTTTCGACTTTACTATATATTCTACAAAAATGAATGTGAAAATATAATTAACTTCTCGCAACGCAAGAACTGAATACGCTGAAGAAACAGAAATCGGGTTGACAGTGATTCGCTAATTGGACTATAATATGTTCTGAAAGGAATTCAAATATGCGATTCACCTATTTCTTGCCAGGGTGGGTAGTTGTACTCAGTATCGGCGTTGTCATCGGTATAACGGTGTTTGTTTATTTTCGTATGGCGCGTTCATTACACCCGAGGTATAGATTCTTGCTCATTCTGCTGCGGATCACTGCAGCGTCGATTCTGCTCGGTTGTCTCTTAGCCCCTGTTATCATTGAAAAGAAAGACATCACACCACCGACACACCTCTCTATTTTGGTTGATACCTCGCGCAGTATGCAACTCGTTGATACCTCTATGAGCGAGATACCTATGTCAAGACTGAGTCAGGTGAATCAACTGCTTTTCAATGTCCCCGGGCAATTCCTGCAAACCTTACAAGATAAATTTGAGATTCATCTCTACCCTTTCAACACGCGACTGCAACAAAGTGTTTTGTTAGCACAAGCGGATGATTCTCCAATGCCGCCGTTTGAAGCAGAAGGAAACCTTACTGATATCGCAAATGCTATACGGGGTGCTGCAGCGGCATGGAAGGGGCAACAAACTGCCGGTATTGTCCTTATTACAGACGGGGCACACAATTCTGGACAGTTTCCTGTGGAGACGATCACCGAATTAGGAGTGCCGATCTATCCAATAGGTGTCGGTTCTGTGGAACCGCCAAAAGACATTCAGATTCAGGGTGTCAATTACACGCCAATTGCTTACACAGACCATGAGAGTGTTATTCGTGTGACCGTTGTGCAAACAGGCTACACCGGCAAAACGACCCAGTTGTCTTTACGGGAAGTAGAAAGTAAGGATCTCGTGGATGCTGTAACGTTTACCTTCAACGCGCATCAGGGAGTAAACGCTGTCGATGCCGGCGCGAAACAGGTGATTGAGTTGAAATTGACACCGCAGTCAGAAGGTAACTTTCAATACACGGTTACACTTCCGATGCTTGACGGTGAACTCACGGAGGCGAACAATCAAAAGACGTTTTCGGTGAAAGTTGTGAAAGCCAAGTTGAACGTTTTTTATTTGGAAGGCAGGCCCAGGTGGGACTATACTTTTTTAAAACGGACATTGGAACGAGACCCGGACATTGAGGCTACCTGTGCAATTTTAGCGTCTCATAGATTAAAGAAATTCCCTGTAGGTAGCCTCCTCAATCGTTTAGATGGATATTATCCGCAGGCGACTCCGGTATCGGAGACCCCTCAGTTCCCTGAAACGCTTGCTGAACTTTCTAAATACGATGTTCTGATTTTAGGTGATGTGGGGGCTGAGCATCTTACTGAAACCCAGCAACGTGCAATCGTCGATTTTGTTGAGACGCAGGGAAAACCGGTTATCTTTCTACCTTCTCGGAACATGCTTGGCGTGAATGGGTTCGGGAATACAGAATTAGCACCTCTTTTGCCGATTGACATCCCCAGTAATGGATGTCATGTAGAGGATACAGAATTTACGCTGCAATTAACCGAATCTGGTGCATTTCACCCGATGTTGCAACTTGATGACCGTCAGAACACACAAACGGATAAAACTGTGGTGTTGGGTGAAAATAGCGTAAGTTTGTGGCGGAATATGCCAGCGTTGCCGCGATCCTTCAGTGGATTTCGTCTCAGGGGTGGCGCGATGGCTTTGATGGAAAATGGGAGAGGCATGCCTATTCTGATTCTTCAGAGAGCAGGTTTAGGCAAAAGCCTCCTTATCGCCGCGGAGGGCTTCTGGAATTGGGATTTTGGTGTTAAAACATTTAAAGATAGCCGTTATCACACAATCTATGCTCGTTTTTGGGCACAGGTGCTGCGATGGATGGCAACAAATACCGATGACAAGAATGTGTATCTTACGACAGATGCCTCTACCTATGCAATAGGGGATACAGTGAAGGTCACAACATATCTCTATTCTGAAACCTATCAACCTCAAGCGGGAGCAACAGTCGAGATCGAAGTCGTACCGCCTGATGGAGATCCTTTCCAGTTCCAGATGAATGCAACGGCTGGAAGCACAAACCGGTCTGGAATGGAAGAGGGGAAGAATGGAAGAGTAGATGCCCATCCTTCCACCCTTCCTTCCTTCCATTATACCGCCCAATTTGTGCTACTGCGAAAGGGGAGGTACCGCATTCGCGCAATCGGTAGGCGTGACAATCTGAAATTAGGTGAAGATCAAACAGATATTTATGCTCATCCACAGCTTGCCGAATTAGAGAACCCGCAGCTCAATGAAGACTTACTAAAGCAACTTGCTGAACAAACCGGTGGCACCTATTTTACAATGGCTGACGCAGAATCGGTCCCTGAAAGCATTGCGAATGTCCAAAATCCGATATTTGTTGATGCAGAACGCGAACTTTGGGCACATCCATTGATTCTGATCACAGTTGTCGGATTATTAGGGACTGAATGGTTTTTGCGTAAACGGGTTGGACTGACTTAAATGGCTATCGGCTGTCAGCCGTCAGCCGTCGGCAAGAGGGGAAACGTGAATGAAAGGATGGAAGAAAATATTGAACGATTGGAAGATTGGAAGATTGGAACGGTGGACACTTATCCTTCCATCTTTCCTGCTTTCCATTTCCAAGCCGAAAGCCGTTTTACGAAACTCTTTTTGGATCTGTTGTTTCCTTTTTTGCGCTGTGGTAGGTGTGCAGATGAAACGGAGTTTACAGGCTTCCGATGTCCCGATAACTATCGCCCAAATCCACTATAGTGGTGGCGGTGATTGGTATGGTGACGCGACAACGATCAAAAATTGGCTTCAACTCCTCCGAAACCGAACAGATATTGAAACCGCTAAGGATAGAGTGATTATTAAGCTGACCGATCATACCCTTTACCAATATCCGATACTCTATTTGGTAGGGCATGGGAATATCCGATTGACTGAAGGTGAGATTGAGGCATTGCGGGATTATCTCAAGAACGGTGGTTTTCTGTTCGCGAACGATGATTACGGGCTTGACAAGAGTTTTCGGCGTGAAATGCGAAGAGTGTTTCCAGAGCAGGAACTACACCCTATCCCAAACACGCATCTGATTTATCGCTGTTTCTACGAACTGAAAGGACTACCTAAGATTCATGTACATGACGCTGAGCCCGCACAAGGGTTTGGGCTTTTTCATGATGGACGTATGGTCGTTTACTATGCCTATAGTGCGGACATCGGGGATGGGCTTGAGGATGCCGATGTGCATCCAGACGATACACCTCAGGTTCGCGAACTCGCAGCGAAAATGGCGGTAAATATTGCTGTATATGTGCTGACCCACTAAAGGACGAAATGAAATGGATGGACAAAATGTGAACGAGGCTTACGGAAACCTCATTGATCGGCTGCGTGCGATTCAACGACAGTGGCGCTGGCTCATTTTCTCTGAGGGATTCCTGAAGTGCATCGGTATTGTGGCACTCGTGATTGCGGGGACACTTATCGTTTTAACAGTGAGTTTCCAATTATGGCAGTCTCCTTTCTCACGCTGGATACGAATTGTGATCCTCCTGTTATCAATAAGTGGTGCTGTCTATGCTGTCATCCGATCGTTCGTTCTGCCCCTCTGTCAGAAATTGACGGACGCGGCTGTTGCATCGCGCCTTGAATCGACGCAGACAGAAGCATCCTTCGCTACTGAAAACCGGATTCTCAGTGCTATACAGCTCCGGAAAAACTTGACGGATAACCCACTCGGATATGCCCCTGAGTTTATTGAACACCTTATCGTTCAAGCCAGTCAAGATGTAGAACAGATTCAACCCAAGCGAGTGTTCCAGACTGAGTTTCGGAAAGTTCGGCGGAATGCTGGTATTGCTGTCGTGGGCGTGGTGTTTCTCTGGGGTACACATCTTCTTTTACCTACCGCTTTCATGGGATTTGCGAGGACCTTTGAGACTTTACCAACGGCACTGCAAGAGGATTCTGTTTATCTGAAAGACTCCATTCAAATTACAGACATTCAACCCGGTAGTATCCAGATTGAACGAGGGAGCCATGTTGGTATAACCGCCGAAGTAAACGGACACTTCGACGCGCCTGTTTCACTCTACTATCGTGTTGGAAGTCGCGATGAGGCTACACCCACTGCGGAATGGCAATCCCTACCAATGCATCGTAACCCCATTGACACTGGTCACATTTCGCAAACAATCGAGATTTTATCGCCGCATAGCGCACTTCTTGAGAATGTTACACGTCCGCTTCAATATTATATTTCTGTCGAAGAGGTGACATCGGAACAGTATCAAATAACGATCAGTAATGAACCGATTGTCACGCAGTTCCAGTATCGACTTAATTATCCTTCTTACACGCAGTTACAGTCCCAGACCCTCCCCGCAAATGTCGGGGACATACAAGTGCTTTCCGGAACAGAGGTAGTGTTCACAGGGGAGAGCAATAAACCGCTTCAGAAGGCACACATTGCTTTTGATGCATCTGGTAATGTGGAATTGGAGGTTACGGAGCGGCAATTACAGGGGACTCCTACACAGGATAGAAGGATGGAAGGATGGAAGGATGGAAGAGCGGAAGGATGGGCACCCACTCTTCCACCCTTCCCCTCTTCCATGCAAGGGTCTTTCGTTGCTCGTCAGAGTGAAAATTATCGTATCCACATTACTGATAGTGATGGGTTCACGAATCGAAACCCCGTGAGTCGGACGATTACTGTTTTTGAAGATACCGCTCCCGATGTCAATATTGTCGCACCTGCACGGGATACCGTGTTAGACGATGCAATGTTGATCGCGCTAAAGGTGGAGGCTACAGACGACTACGGCATACAGGAACTTCAATTGGTATACCGTATTGAGAGTGAAGGTGCTGAAGAGGTAAATGTGCCTTTAAAACGTTGGGAGTCTGGGGATGCGCTCTCACACAGATCGGTTTATGTAGCATACACGTGGGATGTTGATCGGATTGGCATGTTCCCCGGCGAAACGCTCGCGTATTACGTTCAAGCCTTGGATATTGATGATGTCTCAGGACCGAATATCGGTAAGTCTCATACCTATACCCTCCGTTTTCCTTCTCTCTCGGAGTTATATGACGCTGTTGCTGCGGAACAGGAAACCGAACAACGAGGACTTGAGGAACTCGTTGACGAGCAGGCAGATGCGACGGGTCTGGTTGACACGCTCCTTGATAAAATCAGGAAGAGCCAGGAACTTACCCTCAATGACGAAAATCTGATGCAACAAGTGCTTGAGAATCAGAAGCAGATTGAGGAATCGGCGAAGCAACTCATCGAAAACATGCAGGAGACAGCGGAAGAGATGGAACAGAACCAACTCTTTGACGCTGAGACGATAGAGAAGTATCAAGAACTGCAATATCTCATGGAGAAAGCACTTTCCGAAGAACATAAAGAACTCCTACAGAAATTATCAGAGGCACTCGCCGAACAGCAGGTGGATGAGCAGGAGCGGTCGATGGCGGAAGCGAATCTCAGTCAAGAGCAGTTTTTACAGCAATTGGAACGTGCCAAATCGCTCTATGAACAGATTCTCCTCGAACAGGAACTCGAAGCGGCAGTGAAACAAGCAAAGGCACTCGCTGAACAGCAGAAGCAGTTGATGGATACATTGGAGTCGTCGGGACAGTCCGCACCTACAAGCGATCTCGCAGAAAAAGAGGACCGAGTGGCGGATGAATTCAATGCGCTTAGCGGAAAGTTAGAGGAACTCGGCACAAAGATGGGCGAACTCGCTAAAAATCAAGAGAACGCACCGCCGCAAATAGAACGACTTGCGGATGAAATTCTTCGACTCAATGCGTTTGCGCACGAGCATAAACTGCCTGAGATGCTTGAAGCGACGAGTGAAAACCTCCGACGTGGAGAAAATAAGGAGGCACTTGAATCTGGACGGGGTGCAGAACAGACACTCACAGAATTCGCACAGGGGTTGGATAACGCCTTGGCGTTCATGGAAGGGGCAAACGCCAACGAAACTTTGACCGCCCTACAGGAAGCCGTTGAAAGTGGGCTTCACCTCTCACATCTCCACGAGAAAGTCCTCATGCAAACGAACGACATCCTCACCGCTGGGCAGTCTGATGCTTACATTTCAAGTGAGATTGTGCGATTGCAACACCTCGCTGCGGATGAACTCAGTACGGCGGAGAGTCTCACGCAGCTTTCCAGTAAACTTTGGAATTTAGGCAACCGACAGATACAAGTGCCACCTGAAGCTATATTCCATCTTAATGCTTCTAACGATGCCCTTTCTCGTGCCGCCCGTGCTTTAGAGGATCGGCAGCCAAGCCTCGCTGTCCCGATCCAAAAATCCGCGCTCGCTGATCTTAATCAGGCGGTTTTTGAACTCCTTGAGGCGATGGGACAGATGAACCAACAGATGGGTGCCAGCGGGTTTGAAAACATGATGGAACAGTTGCAGCAGCTCGCTGAGAGTCAAGAGCAGCTCAACGAGATGGCACAGAATCTGAATCAGCAGATGCGGGAACAGGGACGAACCCCAGGGATTGAGCAGATGATGCGTCAACTCGCTGCGCAGCAGCAGTTGATCCAAGAGGCAACTGAACGGATCGCTGAGCGTGCAGAGCAGATGGCGCAGGTTCTCGGTAGTCTCGAAGATGTTGCTGAAGAGATGGCTCAGGTTGAGAAGTCGCTTCGTCAAGGTGAACTCAATGAGGACGTTCTTGAGAGACAGGCGCAAATTCTGACGCGGATGCTTGACAGTTTAAAATCGTTGCAGAAACGAGATGTCGGTAAACAGCGCAAAGCAGAGGTCGCGGAGAGACCCGAAGCACCTGCACAGGAAGTGCCGCCTTTGCATCCTGAGCTCCTCGAAGTCGTTCGGAAATTAGAAACCACACCTTATGCCAAGGAATTTGAAGATATTCCATTCCAGTATCGGAAGCAGCTTCTACAGTACTTCAAAGCATTGTCCCAGAAGACACAGTGAGCGGAATGGACAGGAGATTTTTTTAGAATGTAATTGAATAACACAATAGGGGAATTCATGAACCGCAGGAATTTTTTAATTAACGGAAGCACCGCATTCGCAGGACTCTTTCTCGCTAACGGTCCCGCGCGACCGCATCCGAACCATCATGAAACCCATATTGACAGGCATATAAACGAAAGGCAAAAAATTATGAAAACAGAAATTAGTATTGTTGATGATGCGTTTTACATCAATGGAGAAATTACCTATCCGGGACGGGTCTACCGAGGACATAAGGTTGAAGGGTTACTGCTCAACACCCGTATGGTGCAAGGTATATTTGATGATCGGAATTCTGAAACGGTACATCTCTGGGAATACCCGGATACAGGGGAATGGGATCCAGAACGCAATACGCGTGAATTTCTATCTGCGATGCCGACGTGGCGTGCACACGGTATATTGGCGTTCACTATTAACCTCCAAGGTGGGAGTCCGGAAGGGTACTCCAAAGCGCAGCCGTGGCACAATTCAGGTATAGAAGCCGATGGTCGTCTGAATTCCGATTACTTATCGAGGCTTGAACGTATTATCGACTTCGCTGACGCGCTCGGTATGGTTGTTATTCTCGGTTATTTCTATTTTGGTCAGGACCAACGGATCTCTAACGAAAATGCCGTCAAAAACGCCGTTGACAACGCAACGGGTTGGCTCTTTGACAAGGGATACACAAATGTTATTGTTGAAGTTAATAATGAGTGCAATGTGAGATACTCACATGAAATTCTACAACCTGAGCGGGTGCATGAATTGATCGAACGGGTGAAGGCGACGACGCGCAATGGGGATAGGTTCCTCGTCGGGACGAGTTACGGCGGAGGCAGAGTGCCCCTTGAAAATGTTGTTCGTTCTTCCGATTTCCTACTCGTCCACGGAAACGGCGTGAGTGATCCGAACCGCATCATTGAGATGGTCCAACAGACCCGCGAGGTCCCGGGCTACCGTCCGATGCCAATCCTTTTCAATGAAGACGACCATTTCGATTTCGATAAACCCCTAAACAACTTCGTTGCCGCTGTGAGTCAATATGCCTCATGGGGCTACTTCGACCCAGGCGAAAATGACTATTTTAACGGCTACCAGTCCGTGCCAGTGCAATGGCAAATCAATACACCGCGCAAACGTGCCTTTTTTCAAAAGGCTCGCGACATTACTGGCTGATATGCTTCATAGCATCAGGCATAAAAGTCTAAATGCACGTTGTTTCTCCGCAAGGAAAATTAAAAAAGGAAAAATTAAAATATGCCACAAGTTGACCCTATCTATTTTGCCATCACAATTGCCGTTGTTATAATGATCGCAACGAGCGTCCGCGTTCTCAAAGAGTACGAACGCGCCGTCATTTTCCGACTCGGACGATTGGTTTCGACCCGCGGTCCTGGACTCGTGTTTTTGATACCGTTCTGGATCGAACGGATGCAGCGTATCAGTCTACGAGTTATCGTCAATGATGTCACACCGCAAGATGTGATTACGAAAGACAACGTCTCCGTGAGCGTTAACGCCGTGCTTACATTCAGAGTGACCGAAGCGGATAGAGCCGTGATTGAGGTTGAAGATTTCGGTTTTGCGATTGCCCAGGTCGCACAGACGACGCTCCGGAGTGTACTGGGGCGTGCTGAACTGGACGACCTGCTCTCAGAACGAGAGAAACTAAATCAGGATTTGGAGGAGATCATTAAGAAACATTGTGAACCGTGGGGCGTTGAGGTGCTTGCGATGGAGATTAAACACGTGGATCTCCCTGTCGAGATGCAACGCGCCATGGCGAAACAGGCGGAAGCAGAACGGGAACGGCGTGCGAAGGTCACACACGCTGAGGGTGAGTTCGAGTCTGCTGAGGTACTAACCAATGCCGCTGAAATTCTCAGTAAGACCCCGACGGCTGTGCAACTCCGATTCCTTCAGGCTTTGGTCGAAGTGAGTGCGGAGAAAAACTCGACCGTTGTCTTCCCAATCCCGATTGATTTACTCAGTCCGTTCCTTGAGAAGATAAATGGTGCCACAAGTAGCAAGGATCTTTAAATCTTATAATAATAAAGAGATTGCCAAAAATCAAACATCCGTCAGAATTGATTCAAAATTTGGCAAAAGGCTCCTATGAATGCTCTGAAAGATATTATTCAACGCTGCCATCAACGACGCGAGAAACCGCTTCGGCAGAAAAAGACGGTTGTAACACCTTCGTTCTACAAAGGACTTTTTCACCATTTCACGGTCTTTTGTGCGCAGAGATATCCAGTGGCGCTCTACGACTTAGAGCAGGCGGGCATTTCTTTTATGCCGATAGGTGGTACTCCTGAGCAAGATCGTGTTCCACAGTCTTTTGGGGATGAAAGGTTTTTGAGACCTCAACGAAGGGCAGATTGGGAGATCCGGCAGTGGCACGCGTCTTGGGGGATTCAGGTGTATACGGGTATCCCTTCCGAACGTGACGAAGCGCAATGGCACGACTTGGATTTCAAATATGAAGCTATCTGTGCGGCACCCGATGCAGTCCATGCTTGTATTGAGACGCTCGTCACCGTTGTTGCAAACCCGTTGTTGGTCCTGACGAAATCCGGTGGATTACGCTTCTCTTGCAGAGTGCCACGTTATCTCCATCCAAATACCGAAGTGGCGAGGTATTACATCTACAAGGATATCGCGACCGCTGAAAATGCATATCAGCGAGATGTGTATCTGGAAATACTTGGAGACGAGGGGCATAGTCCATGGGATGGGCGCTATGAGGTGCTACTTGGAAATTTGCTAAACCCGCCTGTCATTCCGAAAGAGATCCTCTTTTCATCTATTGACGCGCTTCGAGAAGCACTTCACGACCCTATCAATCTTGCAGCAGAAATAGCGAAACCTATTCTCCAAGATTTTATAGTTTCGACACCTTCTCTGGGGTCGCGTAAATTGGATCTTGCGAAAGAAGCGTTTTTGAAGCGAGGGTTTTCATATCTCCGACAAGAGAACGATTTGCATCACTGGGCTGAGAGTGCTGACAGTGATGAGGTCGATGTGTCGTTATGGGAGTGTGATAGGACTGTATGGATACGGGCATCTACATCTGATCTTCAGCTACCGACGGAAGACACGCCTATCACAGATGTCTGGGAGGATACGGGAATTCTGCCAATGATCCCCGCGACTGGGCTGCCTGTATCCGAGAATATACTTGCGGTGCGAGAAGGAAAACTTAGCCCGTTGGCGATAAAACGTCCATCCCCAGTGCTGAAAAAGTCGGAAGACAGTGAGAAAGTTTACGAGCCACTTGAGAAGAATATCAGTCAGATACAGCAGATCTTTGAGACCGATACGCGCGTTATTGGACTCCTTGCCGAGACGGACGCAAGGAGCAACTATGAAGTGGAATCACATCTCCTGAGAAGCGGTGCAGTTGCTTTCAGCGCGGGCTACCCAATAGTTGAAGATGCCGTAAAGCACTTTGAAAGACAAAGCCTACCACCCATTGCACGCTGGCGACATGTGACTTATTTGTGGGATCAGGTGAAAGAGATACCCCTTGACCTTCGGATGGCAACCCCTTTTGAACGCGGGAATGTCTGTGAAGATCCGGAACGGTTCTTAGCACTGGTGGGGAGGGGAGTGAATGCGAGTAAAACCCTCTGCCCACAATGCCCTGTCTATGCAACATGTCAAGAACGAGGTTATTTATCGCAACCTGCTACACTGCAACTCGCGAAGACACAAATATTTGGGTTCACTCAAACGTTTTTGGATCCCGATCAATTGGCAGTGTCAGAAAAAATCCTTGAACCTCTCAACGGCACGGAACGTCTTTGTATTGTCAGTTCATCAAAAGCGGATGGATTGTTTTTGGAATGTGGCATATCCAAGAGTAAATTAGAAGCATGGAATGTAAATTGGCAAGGGAATGCCTTAGCGGACTTCGCGCAAGCCTTACTGAGTATTTTAGAAATTGAAAACGATACAGACGATATTGTCGCCAAACGGATTCGCATCGTGATGCAGGGGTTTCAACAGCACGAAGAAGAACTTATAAAACAGATGTGCCAAGTCAATCTGAAAGGGAGAGTTGTTGAGCAGCGGATCATTGATGACGAATCCGAAGAGGAGTTGGCGCGCTGGACAATTACCTTTGAAGGGGGTGCTTCTGCCTACATTCCACTCAACGATTACGCTGCAGAGAGACTTATGGCGCAAGGACTACCGGTTTTCCAACTCGAAGCCTTTGAGCTTGACAAAGAGATGAGAATAGCGATGTCGATTGAACGAGCAATTGGATTGGGTATTATGGATATCGGAACGGTCGAGAAGATTCAGGAATTTCCGAGCGTCTACCGGAATCCAGACTGGACGTTCTGGCATCAACTCAAGCGTTTCTTAGCACACTACACCCGCAATGCTGATGCCCCGATAATATGGTATGACAAGGTACTACTATTCTGGGTGCCACCGGTGCTGCATCCGAGTATAAAACGGCTTTTGTTTATGTCAGCGACGTTGACTGAACGGGATTTCCGTGAAACATTTCCAGATGAAGAAATCGGTGTTGTTCATACCAGACCGATGCCATGGGTTACGGGGAACAAGGTCTTTCAGATTCGCTCAGGTGTCCATTCGCTAAAAACTTTGTTAGATTATGATTGCACATGTGACGTTATTGGGCTCTCTCAAATAGGAGAGCGCATCCTTCTCGGTATCTGCGCGGAAATTGAGAGGAATCTGAGCGTTAAACATGCGATTATTACCTATGACCCGATTATTGAGCAGCTCAAAGAGATCGCAGAAAAAGAAAATGTCTGTTTACTGACGGAATTTAAGAGCCTCTACAATTTAGGAACGGCTATTGAAGCGGCAGACGTTGTTTGGATAGTCGGAACGCCATACTGGGAACCGGGTATTATATGGAGGCGGGCACAAGTCTTGTTTGGGAACGACGAAGACCCGCTCTGTTATGAAGCAGACACGGAGTTCCAACACTAT
The DNA here is from genome assembly GCA_021295715.1 of Candidatus Poribacteria bacterium. Classification (NCBI taxonomy): domain Bacteria; phylum Candidatus Poribacteria; species Candidatus Poribacteria bacterium. Next base: position 60,227 of record JAGWBV010000038.1, read on the forward strand.
AAAGATGAACGGATTCAGAGAATTTATACACAAACCGTTGCAGAATTAATTACAAAGATTATCGGACATGCGGGATTGAACCGATTGACCGGTAAAAAAGTGGTGTTGGTGAGTAGCCTTGAAATCCCAGACATCACTGACAGACCTGAGACCCTCCTTTTTGACTGGGAAGATTTTGAAATTGCTGGTGAACTCAACAAACTGACTGAGACAATAGCAACACGCGAGCGTTTTGAAGTAGAACGTGACAATCTGACTGCGGAGACCGGTAGAGAAGAGGTTGAGCGGATCCTCGGATGCTCTTCAAGGCAGGCGAATCGTGTGTTGAACAAACTCAGGGGTGGGAATATCCCACGCGTAACCTTCCGCGAACAAATATTAGCTCTCCTCGCTGATGGTGAGAAAAAAGCCGCTGAAGTGGTTGCAGCTATTGAAGGGAATTCGGTAGCGATACATCACGAACTCATTCGACTTACCAAGCTCGGTGAAATTGTAAAGATTCGTTGGGGTGTGTACGCTCTCCGAGATATTGACCCGCCTCAGCAATAATGTTTCTTGCCAACTACACCTATCACTTGCCAAGGGGTAAGTTGCAGTTCGGTATTTCCTACTAAAACCTATAAGAACCTGTTAGAATCTAAAATTGTATCGTTTTTTTCTTGACAATACTTTGAGAAAGTGCTATACTAATTATATCACGTGGCGAGGACTTATCACCTGCACGCTTGTGCAGCCTCCTCGCCGACCGACTGTGATAAGCGGTAAAAGCGTGATACGTGAGAGCCCAATGAATTTGAGAACACAGCAAATAGAGTTGAATCCGAATAACAAGCAAGCCACACAAATATCTCAACATTGTGGAAACTATGCCCGTGTTGCCTTCAACTTTGCTTTGTCGTCTTTCAAAGTCGGTTTAGACCAAGACGAATGGCGAACCCATGTTGACATCAAGCGTGAGTTTAACGCCGTCAAATACGATA
>JAGWBV010000039.1:0-31008 GCA_021295715.1 Candidatus Poribacteria bacterium
GACGGTTTGTTCTCGACTTGCCGAAAACAAGGCAGTGCGTCGCACCCTCCCCGATGGTGGACGGTTACATATTGATCGCCAATTGCCATTTCTTTGTGTTTATCGGTATCCAATAGGTTATGAAGATGCCGGCACAGAACGACTTGTTATGGGGCAACCTTCCTATTTAATTGCTTCAGCGGACAAGCGCATGCGTTCGAGTTTATCCGAACTCACTCAGAATATCGTTCGGACATTATCCAGCGAATTTGGTGCTTTTCTTATTTTCGAGATCTGGAGTAGGAATAAAGACGAGAACGAGAACGATTCCAGCCAACTCACGAGGATACCCGAATTCCAAATTGCAACACATCCAAACCTGAGCCCCTTTGGAACCGTTGATTCGCGTTCGCAAGATGAAGTCTACGGTCAAAGTTGTACGCGATCGAAAAATAGCACCCATTGGTTTACCTCCACTGCTGCCGCCCCAATTTCTCAAGGAAATCGGATGCGCTATCATGGGTCTTGAGGTGCGTCCAATCTATCGCTCACCTGAAACAGACGAAGTGTTCCCCATAATTCGACGGACACTTGCCCGTGAACTCACTCGCGCCTTGCAGAAAACCTTTTTTCAATTCTCACGAGCACAAACGATGCATCGTCCTGTCCACTTTCATGTTTTGGGACGCCGGGCAGTTGTTGAAGCAGTTTGGAAGGTAGACAGAGATCTCGCCGAGATTAGCAATGCCTTTGGTTTTCTGCTACAGGTAACACCGATCAATACAGAGCAAGCGTATGCGTCATTTAGACGTTCACATTTTGAGCGGACACCTGTCTTCCATTATCGTCCACAATCCTTCGACGCTGCAATGCTCAAACGTAAACTCTGGAACACTCGACTCGAAAGTATAGAAGACCCCACGCTTGGACACCTCTTCCGAGAAAAACGCTATGAACTTGACATACAACTCACCATGCTAAGTCATATCGATACACCACGGTTCTTGCACGGCAGCTTGCAACTTTTCGGAAATGTAGATGATCGTCTGTTCCAACTCGCAGAAGACATAATAGCCCATGTGCCTTCTCGTAGCCGCGAGAAAGCATCTAATATTAAACTCGACGCGACTACCTTTGCTGAACGTGTCGAAGAAGAGCTTGAATACTATCGACAGCAATCCGCTGAATTTTCTGCACATGCTGAGGTCCGAGATGACATCTATACCGGACTCATGGTATCCAAGGGAACTTTGTTAATCGGTAAGAAAACAAAGATTCCATCGGCTCGCGTGGATGCTTTGATTCAGCACGAGGTAGGCACGCATCTACTTACCTATTTCAATGGACGTGCTCAACCCTTCCAGATGCTCTATACCGGACTCGCAGGTTATGAAGAGATGCAGGAAGGAATAGCGGTACTTTCAGAATACCTCGTCGGAGGCCTGAGTCTGCCGCGCCTGCGACTCTTGGCGGCACGCGTAATTGCCGCACGCTGTTTAATAGAGGGCGCTTCTTTTGTTGAGACCTTTCAAATTCTCAAAGAGACTTACGCATTCACACAACGAACAGCCTTTACTGTCACAATGAGAACCTATCGCAGCGGGGGTTTAACCAAAGATGCAGTTTATCTCAGAGGGCTTGTCGGACTCTTAGACTACTTGAAAAAAGGTGGCTCACTTGAACCCCTTTTCGTCGGGAAAATCGCAGCTGAACACATTCCTATTATTCAGGAATTGCAGTGGCGTAAGGTTCTAAAACCAGCACCTCTACGTCCACGGTATATGGAAAATCCAGGTATAGAGGAAAAATTCAATGCCCTACGCAAAGAAACCTCTGTTCTTGATTTAATCAAAAAGGAGAAAAAATGAAAATCGGATTTGTCGTCAATGATCTGGAAACCGAACAAGCAGGATACACAACAACTCGAATGGCAATGCAGGCTATTAACATGGGCCACGAAGCCTGGATGATAGCAGTCGGAGACCTCGCTTACGATCCAGACGAGTATATTCGTGCAACGGCTCGTATGGCACCACGCAGGAATTATAAGTCCCATCTGACCTATTTCAATGACTTGCAGAGCAAGCAGGCGAAAGTGGAGCGGATTACCGTTGACGATTTAGATATTCTGCTCCTACGCAATAACCCAGCAGATGATGCTATTGGCAGACCCTGGGCACAAAACGCTGGACTCCTTTTCGGGAGAGTCTCAATGCGACACGGGGTCATTGTGCTCAATGACCCAAATGGACTTGCCAAAGCACTAAACAAAATGTACTTTCAACTTTTTCCTGAAGAAGTACGACCGAAAACTTTAATTACGAGAAGCCAGGACGAGATTAAAGCTTTCGCTCAAGAACAAGGCGGAACAGTCGTATTGAAACCGCTCCAAGGATCTGGTGGACAAAGCGTCTTTCTCGTTAGACCCGACGATCTGCCGAATATCAATCAGATGATTGATGCCGTTGCCAGAGATGGATATGTTATCGCACAAGAATACCTGCCCGCAGCAGCAGAAGGGGATACGCGCTTGTTTGTTCTCAATGGACAGCCATTGCGGTATCGTGGCAAATATGCTGCGTTCCGTCGCGTCCGTATGGGGGGAGATATGAGAAGTAACATTCACGCAGGTGGAAAACTTCGGCAGGCAGAAATTACTGATACCGACTTAGAACTTGTTGAAATGGTCCGTCCCAAATTAGTTCAAGATGGTATGTTCTTGGTCGGCTTGGACATTGTAGGCGACAAACTTATGGAGATTAATGTCTTCAGTCCAGGCGGATTGGGAAGCGCACAAAGGTTTGAAAAAGTGAATTTTAACATCGCCTTTATTGAAGCACTTGAAAAAAAGGTACAATACATGAAATACTACCGGCGAAATTTTGACAACGTGGAAATGGCAACCCTGTAAAATTCACACGACAAGGTTGTAATACCATTTCTGATTGGAATTGTAGCATAGACTGTGAGTCTATGCACTCAGGGGCGGTTAATGCAATATAAACTTTTAGAAATGGTATTTCGTTCTCCGAAATTTTAGAGTTTTGGGTTGCGGATATCCCCGTCTCCGCTTGTAGGAGGGAACTCCGATTCCCGACTTTTCGCAGAAATCAAACAAAAAACCCGAAAACTAAATCGTTCTGCTCGCATAAAAACTTGACCTCTAAAATACGACGTGATAGTATACACTAAAGTTTGGAAGTTTTTGGTGAAAAGGCTGTTTGAATGCTATAATATTGCCCAAACTGTAGTTAAAGAGGTCATAGATTGAAAATTCCGTTATCAAATCCGTTTAAAAGATACTCTCAAAAGGTTGGGCTTCCCCCGGGGACGCTTGTTTATACTGGCGAAGAGCGAACAGATCCTGTTCGGATTACCGTCATTGATTATGATGAAACACATCTTCGTGAAGAGGCGGCACAAACGATAAAGGCATGCCTACCTTTCACGGAAACGGCAACTGTCACGTGGATTCACATCGAAGGTGTGCATGATACACAGATTATTGAAGAGATAGGAACGTATTTCGGCATTAATTCCCTTGTACTTGAAGATATGATGAGTCCCATTCAACTCTCCAAAATAGAGGTATATGAAGACCATGTCTTTATTATCCTCAAAAATCTTGATTATGATGCGGCAGAACTAAGTATTTCCAGAGAACAAATTAGTCTTATTATTGGTGAAAATTTTGTCATTTCTCTCCAAGAAGGCTCCGAAAAACTTTTTACACCTATTCGAAACAGACTCCAAAATACCAATAGCAGACTTCGGACGATGCGGACTGATTACCTCGCGTATGCACTCATAGATGTCATTGTTGACAACTATTTCGTAGTGTTGGAACGACTCAGCGACCGAGTTGAATCCGTCGAAGAAGAAACTATCACGAACCCGACATCAGAAGTTCTTGAGAAAATCAATATTTTAAGAAGCAGCCTTCTCCACCTGCGTAGACCCATCCTCCCGTTACGCCATGTCATTGATGAAGTGTTAGATGATGAAATCCCACTCTTTACACAGGACACACACTTATACTTCCGTGATGTTTATGACCATCTAATTCAGGTGATCCATACATTAGAGGCTCTTCACAGTGCAGTTTCAAATCTGTTTCATACCTACACCTCAGCGGTGAGTCATAGGATGAATGAAATCATGAAAGTGCTCACCATTGTCGCGACATTCTTTATACCCCTAACTTTCATCGCCGGTATTTACGGCATGAATTTCAAATCCATGCCCGAACTTGAAACGCAATGGGGATACCCTGTTGTTTTATTACTCATGGCAGGCATTGGGATTGCCATGTTTGTCTATTTCAAACTGAAAAAATGGTTTTGAATTTTTAACGGAACAAAAGCACGTTATGAAAAGTCTAACAGGAGGATTGATATTGGATATCGGATCTATACGAATCCGTAAAGTATGTATGTTCCCGATTCTGGTGCTTCTCTTAATGGTTTGGATCGTGCCGGCGTATTGCCAGTTTGCCGATTTACCGCAGGATGCCAAAACACTGGACGTTGGCGTAAATGGCGATGGGGCTTCACAGACGCTCAGCTTGACCGTTGTTGTCCCACTCCGTAAGGTTAATGGGTGGGCGGGTATCTTTGGTTCGCGCGCCTCTGGTGAGGACGAAGTACTTTCTGAAATTGTTAAAGCCCATGTCCAGGGCGGCTTTCGCATCGGAACATTCGGCATTGAGGCGTTTACGGATTTAGAACGTAATATTATTAAAGGCAGTGCCTTGACCTCCCAAATTGGCAGTTATATCCGTCCCGCAATTTATGAAAGCGGCACGCTTCGCGTGTCTGGGGGTATCGGGGCTTTCCTTGAGAATATACAGCCGCATGCCGACCTTGTGTTAAAAAAATTTGATCCGACGACCTTCCGGTGGTTGGCATTTTCATCTGTCGGATGGCGAAGACTCAATACGGTGTTAAAATTCGCGCCAGAGGTCGGGTTTAAGAACTTCAAATTTTCAGCGGAGCCTGCTATGACCTTTAGTTTAACGACTCGATTAAGGTTGCGTTTAAGTGGTTCTATGACTTATAATAGTGAACCCTTAACAGAGAAATGGCACTACAAATATTTGTCAATGTTGCGCATTACCTTGTAGCAATATAGTGCCTTGCTTGAAAGTTAATCTTGTGTTCTTGGAAGTGTAGTCCGGATTTATGGTGAATTATAAAAATACCTTACATTCAGTAGAAACGAAAACCCTCTACTGCCGCTGGCGAGGGTGTTTTTGATAGGGTGTTTCTTCTAGTGCTGTGTCAAGTTGAGTTTGATAGTATTGTCAGTTGGGTTGAAGGGATTTTCCCTGTAGGGGCAGTCCCTTGTCAGCACTAGTATCCTCGCCTCTTTAGAGTGTCTATGTAATTCTAAAATCTACCATAGTTAGCGCATTCCGTTCTCATTGAAAAGTCAGCATTCTCTGTCACTCGTTTGTTCGAATTCATTTAAACGAAAGGAAAATTGGCGATGTTTTCAAACCCAGGACAGCAATCCGAATCTCAGCTCGGTAACAATGATTCAGGTTCCCAACACGGACACGGTTTTGGGACCGCCCCTGTATTCCTTGCTTCGGTGAGTACTATCCTTGGTGCTATTCTCTTCCTGCGTTTCGGTTACGCCGTTGCACACGCTGGACTCTGGGGGAGTCTCATGGTTATCGCACTTGGGCACCTTGTAACGGTTCCAACAGTTCTGGCGGTGTCTGAGATCGCGACAAACCGTCGTGTGGCAGGGGGAGGCGCCTACTATATTGTCAGTCGATCCTTTGGTGAGAGTATCGGAGGTTCCATCGGCATTGCCCTGTATATCTCCCAAGCCATCTCAGTTGCCTTCTATATCGTGGCGTTCGCACAATCTTTTCAACCTGTTTATGACTGGGTTGCGTCGACGTATGGATTGATTCCTGACCCTCGCTGGGTAAGTCTTCCTTTCATTGTTATGATGCTTGTGCTGATGCTAACGAAGGGGGCTGATATCGGGGTTCGACTTCTGTGGGGCGTATGTGCAATCCTCACAGTGTCAATATTTTCGTTCCTTTTAGGGCAAGGGGATGAATCCATTCGTCCCGACGGGTTGAACCTTACAGCACGCATCGAGAATCCTGATAGTTTTGGTGTGGTTTTTGCGACATGCTTTCCCGCTTTCACCGGTATGATCGCAGGATTGGGATTATCCGGTGATCTGAAAAACCCGCAAAGAAGTATACCACTCGGCACGATCGGCGCGACATTTGCTGGCATGGTCATATACGTGCTTGTCGCCATTAAGCTGGGACAGAGTGCCACTCCTGAGGCACTTGATGCAGACGAGTTTATCATGGCGAAGATTTCTCTGTGGGGCCCTGCTATCTACATCGGATTGGGTGCCGCTGCGTTCTCCTCTGCTCTCGGATCGATTATGGTGGCACCGAGAACATTGCAAATGCTTGCCCGAGACAATGTGCTCCCTATTCCGCAGCTGAACCGTCTTATGGAAAAAGGGGTAGGTGAGTCGCAGGAACCTGTTTATGCAACATCTGTATCAGGCATAATTGCGATAGTGTTTGTGGCAATCGGCGAATTGGACTTTATCGCTCAGATTCTAACGATGTTCTTTATGGTAACCTATGGGGCACTCTGTGCAGTGTCATTTCTTGAGCACTTTGCAAGCAATCCGTCTTATCGCCCTACTTTCCATTCTCGCTGGTACTTATCTCTATTGGGTACTGTTATGTGCGGGTTGATGATGTTCCAAATCAGCGCACTCTATGCGTTTATCTCGATTGGACTCATGGCGGTGACCTACCTCGGTCTACGGAGGGTCCACAAGGGACATCGCGATTTGACGGCAATCTTTCAAGGAACAATGTTTCAGTTAACCCGGTGGCTGCAGATTACTTTACAGAAAAGCCGGGTCATTTCATCTGAAGGTGGATGGCGTCCCTCAATTGTTGCTGTGACGCGATTCGGCGAACGACGTCTTGGGCATTTTGATGTGCTCCGTTGGATTTGCCACAGGCACGGATTCGGACACTTCATCCGTTTGTTCCACGGGGACTACTCGTTTTCCAGCGAACTCCAGGCACGCGTCCATGTCGATGAGTTGATTAAAAGAACAGAGGTCAGTAGAGCCGGCATCTTCGTGGATTCCATCATTTGTCCGACGTTTAAACTCGCTCTGGCACATATATTGCAAATGCCAGGGATTTCTGGGTTGCCAAATAACTGTGTCCTCCTTGAATTCGATCGAGATACGCCTGATGAAATTGAAGAAGTTACAGAAGGGATACGTCTTGTCGCGAATTCGCTGTTCAATGCCTTGGTCCTGCGATCCACCGGATATCGCTTTGGGTATCGCTCTTTGATTGACGTGTGGGTGACAGAGGATAACTTGAAAAATGCCCCGATGATGCTGTTACTTGCCTATATTATTGTAGGACACCCAGATTGGAGACGTGCTGAAATACGGCTTTTTGCGTGTTCCGAGGCTACAGATGCAGTCCGTGAAGCAAACAGACTTTCAACGCTAATGGAGGAAGGACGGCTGCCGATTTCAAGGCATAACGTGACTTCTGTCTCTTACAGCAGTCAGGAAGCTTTGGAGCAGGAGGTAGAGCATCGGTCCTCTCAGAGCGATTTGGTGATCGCCGGGTTATCAGGGGAAGACCTCTACTCTGAAAAATTAGCGCAAACCCTGCGAGCCTATGGGGCTGCCAACGACGTGTTGTTCGTCCACGCAATTGAACAGATTTCAATAGATTAGTCGAGCAATCTTGACTTTTCTAAGAAAACTTTGAGAGAGGTAATACGATGTTTCTGGAATTTATAGAGCGTTTAGGTGTTATCATAAATGCTATTATCAACTCGCCCTTTAAAGGCATTCTGCTAAGTGTTACCACGATTGCGACTTTACTCATCCTCAAGGCGATTTTAGGGTATTTCGTCAAACGGTATGTTTATGAGCGCGCCCATTTGGAAACAAATGCCCAAAATTTCATGGCGGTGTGGGGTTATATCTGGACGGCTATTATTGCCATCTTCGCTATCATCAGTCTCAGCGGTTCTCTCAAAACACTCGGTATTTCAGCAGGTTTTCTCGGCATGGTCTTAGGGTGGTCCCTGCAGGCACCCGTGACAGGGATTGCAGCATGGTTGATGCTGATCCTCAAACGTCCCTTCAAAATCGGTGATCGTGTGATTATCGCTGGGATTACCGGCGATGTAATGGACATCACTTTAACGCATGTTATCCTAAACCAGGTGGGAGGAACAGTCTCCAGTGAAGAACGTTCCGGTCGCGGTATCCTCATCCCGAATGCGATTCTGTTCGCGCAAACGATCACGAACTATACCTTGGAGGAAGAGCATATTCTGGTAGAAGTTCCTGTTCGGATTACTTTTGAATCGAATTGGGAAGAAGCAGAACGGATTCTCGTTGACGCAGCGAAGGTGGTTACAGCGGATGTCATCCAAGAGATTGGTGAAGACCCATTTATCCGGGCAGAGTTGTTTGATGCAGGGGTGATGATGCGACTCCGCTATAAGACCCGTCCGGTAGATCGTGCCAAAAGTCTCAGCGATATGGTGAAAATAATCTTTCATGAGTTTTCCGAGAGTAAGACGGTGGAATTCTGTTATGCACACTCGGAAATCATCTACTCGTGGAAAGAGCAATCCGCAGTGCCAGAGGCACTTCGTCAGGACTAATTATGTTTTTGGAAATTTGGAGCACTATACTCAATTTCAAGTATATCTCTGTCGTGTGGATGAGTTTGGTTGTAATTGGGGCTGTTATTGTCTATTTCCGCTTGACATCACAGATGCGCAAGTTTACAGAAAAACACGCCTACAAACCAGAGAACGCCAATCGATTCTTTTTTACGTGGCGTTACGTGTTCATGTTTTCGATAGGTGCGCTTGTCGTTTTTCTTTTTTCTGATGTCTTTGGGATCATCGGACTGTCATTAGCCTTTATTATGACACTGATGGGGTGGGGCATCCGAAACCCAATCATGAATCTGGCGGCGTGGTTATTGATTATTCTTCAGAAACCGTATCGGATCGGAGATCGGGTCATCTTGGGCGCGACCATTGGCGATGTGCGAAACATCTCGATTATGTATACGCAGCTGGATCAAGTCGGGGGCACTATCGGTGGTGAAGAGAAATCTGGACGGAGCGTCATGATTCCAAACCAACATCTTTTTCGGTGGAATGTCATTAACTACACACGAGACGACAAATACATCCTTGATGAGGTCATCATTCGGTTGACATACCGTTCAAATATCAGGCGTGCTGAGGAAATTATGTGTCAACAGGCGGCAGAAGTGACAGCCGAAATATGTCAGGAGACAGGTGAATCGCCCTATCTTCGATTTGAGTTTATTCCATCGGGGGTCATTGGCAAGCTCAGGTATCGTGTCGGTGCTATGAATCGGCAAAGCACTTCAACATTAATCGTCGAGCGGATTTCCAAGGCGTTTATGCGTGACGGGCAAATTGAGTTTGCCTATGTGAAAAGAGAGGCACTGTTAACGCCGAAGGATGAAACGCTGCCACCCCAATCCCTACGCATTCCCTCCAGTTCTGTGAACCACCATTCACAGATAGGATAACATAAGATGGAAGAATTAATTCAACAGCTGCGGAGTTTACTTGACACATCTGTAGTCACTCTTGATGATCCGGTAAAAGTTTATCAGATTGTCCTGTTAATTGGCACTTTAGTCGTTTCGTTTATACTCACAGGATTTTTACGCTGGTGGTTCCGTCGCTTGTTTAAGCGGCTCAGAATACCACAAAATCTCGAAAGTCGATTGCTCGCACTCCTATTCCTTATCGTTATGATTACTGGAACCGTTTTGGGGTTACGGCTTGCAGGAATTGGGACAGGGATTCTCGGTAAATTCTTTCATTATCCGCTCACAGAAATATTTCATCCGCCCGATACAGAAATGAGTGGGAAAGATGTAAACCGGTTAACCTTAGCAAATCTCTTTTATGCGCTTGTTATTGTCTTTGGAATGTTCGTGTTGTCGAAATACGTGCAATGGATGTTGCGGCGGCGGGTCCTACAAGCGTTTCAAATCGCGGAACATACGCAGTTTATCTTACTCCGATTCCTTCACTTCAGCCTCATCATTATCGGAATCGTTGTCAGTCTCAGCACCATCGGGATGAGTTTCACAAGTTTGGCGTTGATTTTTGGGGGGTTGAGTATCGGTATCGGTTTTGGTTTACAAAATATTGCCTCAAATGTGATTTCGGGATTTATTCTAATTTTTGAACGACCTATCAAAATTGGGGATCTCGTGGAGATTATGGACGTTGACATATTTGGGAGAGTGAGTAGCATTAATCTGCGTTCAACGGTCATCGTCTCGCTTGATGAGAAGGAGATTATTGTGCCGAATTCTCAATTGATTTCGGAGTCCGTCCATAATCTCACACATGCCAACAAGCTGTACCGGCTTCGTATTCCGGTGGGGGTGTCCTACGGTTCAGATGTAGATCTTGTCAAGCAAGTGCTACTTGATGCTGCAGACGAGCATTTCGGCGTGATTAAAGAACCCATTCCGAACATCAGCAACGTTACGGCTCCTTTTGTTCGCTTTATTAACTTCGGAAATTCCTCTTTAAATTTTGAGTTGTTGGCGTGGATTCCTGACTCCTTTCAGCGTTTTGATGTTGCAAGCGATCTCCATTTCATAATCTGGCATAAATTTAAAGAACATAATATTACAATCGCATTCCCACAACTCGATGTCCATTTTGATCCGACGGAAACCCAGTAGCAATCTTAACAGGAGTAGGACTATCGTCAGAATGGCTGTCAACTTTCGGAAACCAGAAAAGAGGCGTTCTGTAACGCTTGTGTCTTTACCGACGGGTTCCGACGGATATCTCTTTGCCGATTGCTGACGGCTTCTTTGCTGACTGCCATTCCTGCTGACCGCTATATGTTTTAAGAGTGCCGAATGACATCACCTTTGACGAGATAATAGACCTCTTCGCTGATATTTGATGCAAGGTCGCCTATCCGTTCCAAATGTCGGAAAAGGAGGAGGAGGCTGATACCGGGTTGGATGAGTCTCGGATGTTCGCTCAAAATCGTCAGAAGTTCGTGGAGCATTCTTTCATAGATTTCGTCAACTTCAATGTCACGTGCTCGAATTTCTAAGGCGTGTTCGGCGTTCCGATTGACGAATGCATCCATCGCGTCCTTAACCATTTCTTGAATTACTTGTGCAACATACGGTAGATCCACGAACGGTTTGACCGGTGGATGTTCAGATAACTCAATACTCCGTTTGGCGATAGAAACGCTTTTATCCGCTATCCTTTCGATGTTGTAGTTTACCTTCATCGCTGTTGTTAGAAATCGGAGTTCTATTGCTACCGGTTGATGCAGCGCGATGAGTTGGATGCACGATGATTCGATCTCGTTTTCAAACAGATCAATCTGATCGTCTGCAGCAACAACGAGCTGAGCTAACGTGCTATCTCGTGTTAAGATAGATTCAATGGCTTGGCGCAGCATCTGTTCCGCAAGCCCCGCCATTTCCAAGATTTTGTGCTGAAGTCCCTTGATTTCGTGTTCTAACATTTTTTCAGGTCTCGTTTACCCCATCCTGCCTGTCACATATTGTTCTGTTCTCGTGTCTTGTGGATTTGTAAAAATCTTCTCTGTCGTTCCGAATTCGATCAATTCCCCGGCGTAAAGAAACCCCGCAACATCCGAGACGCGGGCGGCTTGCCTTCTTTTGTTCGTGACGAAGATAAGCGTGCAATCGTTTCTGAGATCCCGCACAAGCGTCTCAATTTTAACGGTTTCAATCGGATCGAGTTCCCCGCACGGCTCGTCAAATATTAGGATTTCTGGTTCAACGGCAATAGCACGTGCAATACAGAGAAGTTGCTGCTGTCCTATAGAAAGTTGGTCTGGGGTCCCGTGCAAAATAGATTCGACTTCGTTCCAGAGTCCTGATTTTTGGAGACTTTTCTGAACGATGGTATCCAGCTCTGAAGATTGATCTATGCCCGATATCCGAGCCCCGTATGCTACGTTCTCGTAGATAGAGCACTGAAAGGGTTCAGGTTTTCGGAACACCATTCCAATCTTTTTCCGAATAGCGGGGACATCTGTCTGTTTAGCATACATGTCTCTGCCCTTAAAAAGTATTTCGCCGTTGAACCTGAAATTCGGCGTAAAGTCATTTAAACGATTGAAGCACCGGACGAGTGTGCTTTTACCGCATTTTGTAGGACCAATGAGCGCAGTTACCTGTCTCGGCTGTACCGCAAATGAGAGGGAGTTCAGAATCTGATTGTCGCCATACCATACATTTAGGTGATGGATGCTCAGGATCGGTTCATTTTTTTCAGTCTGCATCGCAGGTATCGCTAAAAATTAAGAATTCGCGCCTCCATGTATCTCGTGTCAGTTAATCGTGTCGTGCTGTGGAGGGATCGTCCGTCGCTATCAGGAAACTGGAAATAGTACTCAACACCAGTGCCCCTCCTAAGAATAATATGAATCTGTCCGGTATTCCTTTGGGACCTGTTGTATGAGCGGGTATATGAATACCGATAAGTAATGCAGACGCGGCGAGTGATCTTGACAGTGCTTGGCATCCTCCTGCCAGTATCTTTGGGAAGGCAAGTGGCACGACCCGACTTGCTAATACTTGCCATTGATTGGCACCTAACGCGTAAGCAGATTCACGGATGGGTGTCACAACAGATCGAAGTGCTTCTTGGGTTGTTTTGATTGCTACCGGCATTACCATTGAAATGAAGATTAAAGCCTCTGCGTAAAATATCGTGATATTACGCTGAAAAGGGACGGCTGTTAATCCAGATTCGTTAACGGTCTGGACAGGAGGTGTTCCAATATCTTCAAAAACGCCGACGTAACTAAAAAGAATCGCGATGGCTAAAAGTCCATACAAGAGTGAAGGAATTTCTGTCAAAAAGGCGACTTGGCTTTCGATGAAACGCCGAACCCAACTCGTTGCTGAAAGCCATTCTTCTAAATAAAAAGCACAGGCTATTCCGCACAGAACTGCCAAAAGACTGATCGGTAGAATCAGATTGAGATCGCTAAGCAGACTCGGCAATGGGCCGGAGGCATGAGATGCCGACGACGTTTGAATGTGAGCCGCACCTGTTTTTTTCAGGTCGGTCCAGAGGAAAATCAACGCCGCTCCCACTATAATGAAAGCGATACTCTGCAAAGCGATTTTTTTTCTCAGTCCTAGGCGAGTCATCAAGGAATTCATAATTGACTATCGGTTGTCAAAAATCGTTGATGGAGCCATCACACCGGATACCCTATTGACGGCTGACGGCTATTCTTATCCATATCGCATCTGCACATAATCCGCCGTTTTCGGATGTTCTGGTGTTTCAAAGAGGGCTTGCGTTTCTCTGTGTTCAATCAGTTCTCCGAGGAACATATAGATACATTCCTTACTGACTCGCCGCGCTTGTGCCATGTTGTGCGTCACAATGAGGAACGTATATCTTCCCGCAAGGGCTTCCATTAATTCTTCAACGGCAAGTGTGCCTTCCGCATCTAACGCCGAGCACGGTTCATCCATTAGAATGATTTTGGGTTTCAGGGGCAGCAAACGCGCAATACAGAGTTTTTGCTGCTGTTCAAGTTGGAGTGATGTTGCTCGCACCTTCAATTTGTCCTTCAGATCCTCCCAAAGGAAAACCGATCTAAGGGCTTCTTCAACAATCCGATCTGATTCTGTCCGTGTTATACTCCGCAGTGGCGAGTGAATACGCAAACCAAACAATATATTTTCGTAAACTGAAATCGGCAATGGATTCGGTCTTTGGAACACCATGCCGACGGCTTTTCGGAGTTCCGGTAAAGAGACATCCGCATCGTAGATGTTTTTTCCCAATACCTCAATTGTCCCTTTTGTGGTAACGTTGCCGTAGCGTTCATTGACGCGGTTGAAGCAGCGCAATAGCGTTGTTTTTCCACACCCAGAAGGACCAATCAGCGAGGTGATTTGACCGTCCGTTATTTTCACGTTCACATCAATGAGTGCTTGGAAATCGCCATACCAGAGACTGAGATTTTCAGTTTCAATGCTATAATTCATCTTTTTTATAGTTGCCAGTTTGTAGCATAGGAGACCGTTGGTTTCCTGGGCATCTTCCTGCCGACAGTTGATAGTTTCCGTAGGTTGGGTAGAATGGAACTGAGAAAGCATCTGTGGTTAGCCAAAGACCGCTCACATCCAAAATATCGGTGTATATCCACCAGAACGTAGTGAAACCCAACTTCCTCTTGATTGCCGACAACTGATGGCCGATAGCCAATTTAACCAAAGGTCCCGTTCACATAGTCATACGTGGCTTGCTCTGATGGATTATCAGAGAAAATTATATCCGTTGTATCAATCTCGATGAGATCCCCGTTAAGAAAAAAGGCGGTGCGGTTCGCCAGCCGTTTCGCTTGTTGGACCAAATTCGTAACGAGCAAAATAGTCATTTCTGTTTGTAGGGTTTTCAGCACCTCTTCAATGCGCATCGTTGTAATCGGATCGACGGCAATTGAAAATTCGTCGAGACATAGAATGTCCGGTTGATGTGAAAGGGCGCGTGCGATCGTCAGACGTTGTTGTTGTCCACCTGATAATTTCGTGCCAAGCGTGTTCAACCGATCCTTTACCTCTTCCCACAGTGCGGCTTGGTGTAAACACCGTTCAACAATTTCGTCTAATTCCGATTTTGCGCGAACCCCTGATGTCCGAGGCGCAAAAGCGACGTTATCATAGATGGAAAGCGGCAGACCCACCGGTAAAGGTTGAACCATACCAATACGTCGGCGCAAACCGTATACATCGCCAATTGTGCTAATATCTTCGCCATCCAGTTTCACGGATCCTTCTACCGTTGTGTCCGGTGTAAATTCCAGTGTTCTATTGATGACTTTCAGGAGTGTTGTTTTACCGGATTGCGCGGGACCGATGATACCGAGGATCTCGTTCTGGTATACATCAAAGGAGACACCGTTCAGAGCGGGACTGTCTCCATAGCGCACCTTCAGGTCGTTAACCTCAATGATGGCGGTGTTTTGCGATCCATTCTGGCTATCTGTTTTCATGCCTATTGTCAATGCCTTCCGTGGATTCATTTTCCACGTCTTCTTCACTTTCTTCTTTTTTCCGTTCCACCCGTGCTTCCGTCAAAACGGAGGCTAACAATCCAGACGGAATTGCTATCAACCCTACCCCCACAAGCGTAACGAGAGCCGTGAAAATTTTTCCACCCGGTGTTATCGGATAGACATCTCCGTAACCGACTGTTGTGAGGGTCACGATAGCCCACCACATGGAATCGAGAATGGAACCGAATTCTTCGGGTTGCTCGACTCTCTCAAAATAGTGGATACCACACGCCGCGAGATAGACTAACATCAATGACAGAATGACCAGTGCTAAGAGTTCACGTCGGATTTCATTCAATGCCTCGGTGAGACGATCTACTGCCAGGATAAATCGCGTCGCTTTGAAAATCCTGAAAATTCGCAGGAATCGTAGTATCCGAAGAACGCGGAACCCAGGCAGAAGAAACAGAGACGGTAGAATAGCGAGCAGGTCTATTATGCCGTAGAAACTGAAAATGAAATCCCGTTTTCTGGGTTCAATGTTAACTCGCAGAATATATTCGATCGAAAATAGTCCAAAAAATACCGAGTCCAACAAAATGAAGTGAGACGCATGTGGGTCCTCACTATCAGATTCGAGTACAAAGACAACAGCGGACGCAAGAATCAGGAACTGAATGATGCTACTGACAATATTTCCTTCGATGATTGCTCGTAATTTCTCTTTGTTCATTCTTAGTGGTTATCAATTCTCTGGTCTCTTCTTGGCATATTCCAAGAGCGAGTAAATTGTTCCTAAGCACCCTCTTACCGACGGTGTCCGATGGTTTCCGACAGCCATTCTTCTGACTGCTGATGGCTGACCGCTGATCGCCATTTTACCACTTTTTCCGAGTTCGGAGATACACCCTTACCACAATTGATGCTGCATTGACGAGTAAGACACTGCCGACAAGGACAACTGCAGTCCCGTAAGGAATACCCTCCGTAACGTCCGGAACCTGTGTTGAAATCGTAAAGAGGTGTAGCGAGAGTGCCATACACTGTTCTGTTATATTATAGGCGAAAAGGTTTCCTTCCGCAATAGCTTTATAGAAAACCGCACCCGTGAACATAATCGGTGCCGTTTCGCCGGCTGCCCGCGATACCTGTAATATAACCCCCGTCAAAATGCCGCTGATGGAGTTAGGGATAACAATACGACGAATCGTTTGCCAACGCGTCGCACCAAGGTTCCAACATGCCTCCCGGAAGGACATCGGAACGGCTTTGAGGGCTTCCGTCGTGCTGGCGATAATAACCGGCAGCGTCATGATTGCTAACGTGAGTGACGCTGCTAAGATGGATTCGCCTAAACCTGCGAAGAGCACAAACGCACCAACACCGAACAGCGCGTGGACGATGCTCGGTACACCGGCAAGGTTTACAACCGCTAAATTCGTAATACGCGTGAACCAACTCTCTCGAGCATACTCATTGAGATACACTGCAGCGAATACACCAATCGGTGCCGACACTAATAAGGATACTACCACCAAATAGATTGTGCCTAAAAAGGGTGCCCAGAGTCCCCCAGCACGCATGTTGTCCTTTGGATTCGTAAATAGGAATTCCAAAGAGAGAACCGGGAGTGCCTTGTAAAAAAGATAGCCTACGATGAGAAGGAGCGGAAGAATCATCAGGCTTGTCATCACAAGGAAGAAGATTCGCATCACATTCTCTGTCCACCGCTTTTGTTTGCTTATTTCTGTTTCTGTAAACATCTTTTAATTTTTCCTTCATGACTCCTGGCGGATACCTTTAATCACCAAATCAGCGATGAGGTTCACCACAAAGGTAATGGTGAAAAGCAGAATACCAATGATGAAGAGGACTTGATAGTGTTCATCGCCTCTTGCGACTTCCCCCAATTCAGCGGCGATCGTTGCCGTGAGCGTGCGAATCCAGGAGAGTGGGCCTGATGGAATGTTAACGGAGTGTCCCGTCGCCATAAGCACAGCCATTGTTTCACCGATAGAGCGTGCAGCACCGAGTAGCACCGCTGCAAGGAGTCCGTTTTTGGCAGCGGGTAAAAGCACACGATAAACTACCTGCCACCGAGTCGCACCGAGTGCCTCCGCTGCTTCACGATAGGAATCCGGGACGGCTTTTAACGCGTCTTCCGCGATAGACACGATAATCGGAACACTCATCAATGCCAGCATGATACTACCGTTCAACATCGTTAAACCGATGGGCGCGTTGAACACTGTGATAATCAATTGATTCATCAGCGTCAATCCGATGAAACCCCACACAACGGACGGGATAGCGGCGAGCAACTCAATGACGATCTTAAATGTTTCTTTCAGTTTCGGGCTACAGAACTCCGATACAAAGATTGCCGCACCAAGTCCAAATGGAACAGCGATACACATGGCTAAAAGGGTGACGCTGAATGTCCCGACAATCAGCGCAAACGCGCCATACCTTTTGTTGTTCAATGAGGTCGGCTGCCACTCTACGCTTGTCAGAAATTGTCCTAAATCTAAACCGCCGAAAAGGAAACCTGCGCCTTCCCGAAATACAAAGAAGAAGATCCCGAATACAAAGATAATGCAACTGATACCACACAGACGGATAAACAATTCAATCGCTGTTTCGGAAAATGGCAAGTTCGCCGCGCTTTTTTTGCGTAGGATATTCATATATATTATTGCTTGCTTTCTAACGGAACGAAGCCGAGTTTCTCAACGATCGCTTGCCCCTCTGCTGACAAAATCCAATCGAGGTATAGTTTCACTTCTCCTGTAGCTTCACCGAGGGAATACATGTATAATGGACGCGCGATAGGGTAGGTTTTAGCGAGGACATTTTCCAGATTTGGGGGATAGTAAGGCGAATCGGGATCAGCGGCAACCTCTAACATTTTTACATGTGAGGTGGCATATCCCATTCCACTGTAACCGATCGCACACGGCGTCCTTCCGACAACTTCTACGACATCTTTAGAACCATGTAGATCCAGCGAACCTATGCGGAAATCACGGCCTGTGCCGAGCAGTGCTTCTCGAAAATAGAAATAGGTGCCCGAATTAGATTGACGACTGATACGGATAATCTTGTCACTTGGACAGTCGCTATGTGATATACCGAGATCACTCCACTTGGTGATTGTGCCGTTTTCACCATAAATTTCTGCGAGTTGGGTGATCGCAATTTTATCGAGGGGTGTGTCCTGATGGACATAGACCGCAAGGGCATCGTAACCGACGATAAATTCTTGAGGAACTTTACCGGTGTTTTGCGACGCCTGTTCCAGTTCTTTCGGCTTAATCTGGCGACTACAGTTCGCAATATCTACCGTGCCATTGATGAGTGCTGCGACACCTGTCCCGGAGCCACCGCCTGACACCTCCACCGATGCAGTGGTGCTGATACCCGTATACTTTTCAGCCCATGCCTGTGCCAAGTTCACCATCGTATCTGAACCTTTATTTTTGATGGTGAATTGTGTGCCCTCTGTCTTTGCAGCACTTGTATCGTCTTTCGGTGAACAACCGTTCATGACGAAGCAACATACCAGAACGATGAGAAGACATGTAGTCGTGAAACCGAACTGACCGTTTATATGCATCAATCTACCTCTCTCACGAAATTCTAACCTAAATTATAACGCGCAATTGTTACGAAAATAAGACAAAATTCAGATTTTTATTGGTAAAGGGTTCCCTGTTTCGCTGGCGAGGTTTGCGGTGCGGACACTTCACAACGAAAGCGTTGGGGTTCACTCGGTATCTGGGCAATCTTTACACCCAAACTCCAAACCTAAACCGGGCAATACGCTAATTTTGCATTTTCCTGCACATCATGCTATAATGGTATGAAAACCGATACGTCAGAATCAGGAGAATATTGTGCAGTCCAAATTCCAACAACTCAAAACCCATCTACTTGAAGCAAATGATATATCGTCCGCTGCCGGACTCCTCTACTGGGATCAAACCACCTATATGCCGCCCGGTGGTGCCGCTGCTCGGGCACGTCAAAGTGCGACACTTCGCCGATTAGCACACGAGAAATTTACCGATCCGGAAATAGGTGGGTTGCTTGATACACTCGAACCGTATAAAAAAAGTCTCGCTTACGATTCCGATGAAGCCAGCCTTCTGCGTGTAACGCGTAGAAACTACGAGCGGGCTACAAAAATCCCTGCTGCATTCATGGCTGAGGTAACCAACCACACATCAGAATCTTATCAGGTGTGGACTGAAGCACGTCCAGCGAATGACTTTGAACGCGTTCGTCCGTATCTCGAAAAAACATTGGACTACAGCCGACAGGCGGCAGACTTCTTTCCGGGTTATGAACATATCGCGGATCCATCCATTGAGTCCAGCGATTACGGGATGAAGGCTACCGATGTGAGTCGCGTCTTTGCGGAATTACGTCAGGAGCTCGTGCCAATTGCTTCTGCGATTACATCGCAAGCACTTCCTGACGATTCGTGTTTACACCAAAACTTTCCCGAGGAGAAGCAGCTCGCATTTGGTTTACAGGTCGCCCAACAGTTCGGTTACGACTTGAATCGAGGACGGCAAGATAAAACACACCATCCATTTATGACAAAGTTCTCACTCGGTGATGTCAGGATCACAACCCGCACAAAAGATAATTTCCTTGGCGACGCACTCTTCAGCACGCTACATGAAACTGGGCATGCACTGTATGAACAGGGGATTCGTATGGATTTAGAAGGAACGCCACTTGCCGGTGGAACTTCATCGGGTGTGCATGAGAGTCAGTCGAGGCTTTGGGAAAATATCGTGGGACGCAGCCGCGGGTTTTGGCAGCACTTCTATCCGCAGCTCCAAAGCGTTTTTCCTGAGCAACTCGGTTCGGTTTCCTTAGGGACGTTTCACCGCGCAATCAATAAGGTAGAGCGTTCCCTCATTCGCACAAATGCGGATGAAGTTACCTACAACCTACACGTCATGTTGCGTTTTGATTTCGAGTTGGCACTCTTGGAAGGTGAATTGGAGATTCGAGATTTGCCGGATGCATGGCTTGAGCGGTTTGCAGCCGATTTCGGTATCGTCCCCCCTGATGATAAAGATGGGGTTTTGCAAGATGTCCATTGGTATTATGGGTTGATTGGCGGTTCGTTTCAAGGTTACACATTGGGCAATATCTTGGGCGCACAATTCTTCTCAGCTGCATGCGAAGCACACGCTGAAATTCCATCTGAAATTGAAAAAGGCGAGTTCGGTACACTCCACGATTGGTTAAAGGAAAATCTTTACCAACACGGATCGAAATATACGGCACCGGAAATTATCCAGCGTGCAACCGGAGGTCCTCTGTCCATTAAACCTTATATAGCCTACCTCCGGACGAAATATGGTGACTTGTATGACTTGTAGAACTTACACAGGATTCCTTCGTTTGCTTGCAGGATTGGAGGGGTTTGACTGGAGGGTTGGAAGATTCTGGCGTGGAAGGTTGGAAAAGTGGCGGGGGTCCCCTCCTTCTATCTTTCCTATCTTCCATCCTTCCATCCCCTTCTTCATTTTATTTCTCTGCGGGTTTTTGCAAGCATGTGGTGGGCTCAAACTAATTGATATATCCAAGAGTTCAGCGGCATTGCAACTCACAACGACACAGCAGCAGACGATTCACCCGAAACTGAAACTTATCCGTGATATCATTGAGGATTACGATTTTGAGAAGAAACAGTTGGAGGTGGATTATCAGGTGTTCCGCGCCGGTATGACGCAACGGCGATACGATCGCTACGAAAGTGGATTCATGGATACGCGTTCTCGGCGGGAACTAAATGAATTCAGGGACGATGCACGGAAATTCCTGAAGCAACGCGAGATTTATCTCGACGAGATTAAAGATATCATTGAGGAAATCGCGGCAGAACTTACCCCTGAGCAACGCGTTAAATTCGCTGAGTTGAAACTTCCGAAGTTGGAAGTGCCGATGATGCTTCAGCGCGACCCATACAACGACCTCCGATATATCCCGAATCATCCGCTCGGTGGAATGAACGTATTTTAAAAAATGGATTATTACGTGAGTCTGCTCGGTGACGATTCCAACGTTGGGACATCCAAGGCGTCCCCGTGGCAAAGTATTCAGCGGGTAAATGCTGCCCAGTTATTGCCGGGTGATTCCGTCCTATTTCACGCCAACCACACCTTCCTCGGAAATCTCCGCCTTACTGATAAGGATATAAATCGAGTGGACAAACCGATAACCGTCGGTTCCTACGGATTCGGTAGGGCAACCATTGACGCTGGCGATGGTACCGGTTTCGTCGTGAAGAATATAGGGGGCATCTACCTAAAAGAACTCAACTTTGTTGGTGCTGGTGCATCTGAGAATGTCGGTTCTGGTATTGTGTTCATTAATACGCTGCCCGATGGGATTAAGTTGGGAGATATTCAGATTCATCGCGTTGGTGTCAGCGGTTTCAAGTATGCAGGAATCTGCTTCGTGGCGGAACCATCAGATAAGAGTTGGAGTGGCTTCTGTGATGTCAAAATTACGAACGTCACAAGCCATGACAACGGTGATGCAGGTATCAGTTGTATCGGTGTTTGGAATCCGGAGCGAGACGGATATGCGCATGCCGACTTTTATGTGGGCAATTGCAGTGTTTATAGGAACGCGGGCATACCCGGTAAGGGAAGTCACTCAGGGAACGGTATTGTCCTTGCACAGATAGATGGAGCGGTAATTGAACGTTGTCGTGCTTACGAAAATGGCAGTTTAAACGATCATGAAGGTGGAGGTCCCGTTGGAATCTGGGTGTGGGATGCGAACCGCGCCGTCATTCAGTTCAATGAATCTCACCATAACCGAACGGGTAGCAGTAAAGACGGGGGTGGCTTTGATCTGGATGGTGGCGTGCGGAATTCGACTGTTCAATACAACTATTCCCATCATAACGATGGACCCGGATATCTGCTCGCACAGTTCGACGGTGCCCGTGCATTTTATGGGAACGTCCTTCGGCATAATGTGAGTGTAAACGATGGTAGAAAGAATCGTTACGGAGGAATTCACCTCTGGTCTACCGGGGCAAGCGGTGGTATCACCGACACAACTTTTTACGCCAACACAATCTTCACAACGCATTCCACTGATGGGGATCCTGCCGCGGTTGACTGTTTAAGCAAAGGCATTCACAACATCCGGTTCTATAACAACCGCTTCCAAACAGATGGAAAAGCGGTATTCGTCCGTGGCAAAACGACTCCAAATACCCTCTTTGAAGACAACACCTGTAAGGGCTGAGATGGTTAGAAAATCACTGAAGTCGCTCGAAAAAGTGATCCAGAAACGCCTCCGCCGCTACTTTAATGTAGACCTCTGCATTTGGATTCGGATGTCGGCGTTCGTGCCGTAGGTAGGCGACTGTCATACCGCTTGTCAAAGTGCCTTCGGTTTCCACTTGCACATGTGCCGGAACGCTTTGAAAATAATCTGGGTGTGTAAGCGTGCCAATCGGGAGCGCATCGTGGATGTGAAACCCCCAGAATCCAACGTGCTGACGGTAAAATTCCATGCAGGAGTGTGTCGCATCCTTAAGGAATTGAGAAATTCTGTTCGGGCGTTTATCGGTTTCGGCGTGTAATCGTTCGCCGGTTAAGATGAGTTGGTGTGTTGCATCGAGAGGGACAATGTGAATAGGTACATCGAAGTGGAAGACTTCGTGCGCCGCATGCGGATCGACAAAGATATTAAATTCAGCAGTCGTTGTGACATTACCGTATTCCTCAAACGCACCACCCATCACAACAATTTTCTGCAGCCGTTGCATCTTCGCTGAATCTTTGCGAATTGCCTTGGCGATATTTGTCAGCGGACCGAGGGCGACGAGCGTGAGTTCATCTGGATAGCGTGTTACCGTTTCAAGGATGAGATCGATCCCTGAAGTGGATGAGATGTTTGCGTCTGCAGGAGGATACAACGGACTACCATCTGCTTTTCGGAGTTCGCTGATATTTCCTAAGCCATCATCACCGTGGACGTGGGCAGCTGTTACGAGAGGTTTTACGAGCGGTTGTGCTTCGCCTTCGGCGATACGTGGGTATTCCTCTAAAGTGAGAACTCCAAGGATTCTTAACAGGTTCTCTGTTCCCTGTGTCACGGGGACATTTCCACAAACGGTTGTTAGTGCTTCTATGTGTAATTCGGGTGAAAGCATTGCAAGGAGAATCGCGAGTGCATCGTCTACACCCGGATCCGTGTCTATAAGAATGCGTTGCATATTTGTCTTCCTTTCTCCTGTTTTATTGATTTTACCATTACGGAACGATTTTGTCCAATGGCAGAACGATTTTAAGCAGAGGCATTCAATCTCTCCCATAATTTCGGTTTTTAGGTTTTACTATCATTGTAGACTTTATTATATTTACGCACCCCTAAAAAAATAAATTTGCATTTTTAAATAAAATATGTTATTATAAATAATGTAAAAATATATTAATATAACTTACGCTGAGTCCTCTTTTGTAGCATAACCTGTTAGGTTGTGTCGCGCAACGCCTATGTTTTTTAGACGCTATCGTCAAAATTGCGTCCGTCCTGATTTTCTCGATCCTGATTCAGACAACGGACGTTACAAACTCGGATCAAACGAATGGTCAAACGATTCATGTTCGGGGACAAAAAAGTTACACTTTTTACCAAATTATTTTTTTCCCAACATAGAATCGTAACCGAGAAACACACGAGAACTCCACGTCTCCACTGGGATCTCAACCAAAACCCGCACAGAAATGCTAATTTAAAAATGTTATAAAAACGTAACATTTTAAGGAAAAATTCTATGAAACTCCAAGAAGAACACAAAGAATTTGTCGTTAAGGGATACGCCTGTTTTATGAAACCCAGTGAAATCCTCAATAACTTCATGATTGCTTTCGCATCCCATATTGCCGAAGCGTTCCTCGAAGGCCGCGCAGTTGAACTCGAAAAAGAAGCCGTAGAAGAAATCTTACGCAAAAAGGATCACTTTACAGAAGTGCATTACCTAAAGGACCATGAACCTAACATCTATCAATTCGATTTGTATAAAACCATAACTACAAAAAAGGGCATCCAACAAAGAAGGCAGGTCTTTGTAAACTGGAAAATGATCATTGCACAGATCAATCGTTACAATAAGATACTCAGAGGAAAGTGCGAAAATAACTTCCGCAGACTCAACATCACACACCCTCAATTCCCTCAGAAATATCGAACCCTCTTCAACGAAACCCGCGAACAATACCTCGCCAGCTACCGCACTGCAAGTCTCAGCCTTCCCGAAAATCTTATCCTCGAATTGGAATTTCTATACGGTCTCACAAAGGAACTCGTAATCGAAAAACGCGATCTCAAATACATCACCCAAGCCTCCCAGATCCTCAAAACCATCGCCGCATGCAACGCCGTCAACCAACAAGAGCAACCCCTCGATATCACACCTCAAGATGTCAACGCTCTGCAAGACACCCAGAAAACATTGACCGACCAACTCAAAAAAGAGACCCGCCAATTGCGAAAACACACAGAGAACACAGATGCCTAACACCCACACGCAAAACCCTAAACGTGTCTACCACTACAAACAAGGTATCGGTATCTGTTTTGTCTCACTTCTTTTCTGCTGTTCACCACTTATGGCACAGGTGAATATCTTTACCGGTGAAACGATGCGCCAGATGCGATTGGAATCCGGTCTGTATAACAGTATTGCACTGGATTTAACCTATCGTTCTGGCAATACAGATTTCCTTACAACTCGGACTCGATTTCGCTCAGATTATCTCACAGAATCCTATCACGGTTTCGTTTTCGGAAGTCTTCAGCAAGGCAGAAAGAGTGGCGAATTTTTTATCAATAAAGGTATGGCACACGCTCGAATTATCCGAAATTTGACCCCGCATGTCCTTTTTGAATCCTTTGTTCAGAAGCAATTCAACGACTCGATTCTACTAAATGATCGGAATTTGGTAGGCGGTGGTGTCCGGTTCGCATCGCGTCCGCGTGATTCCAAATTTAATCTCTATCTCGGCATCGGTGCGATGTGGGAACACGAGCGCATTAATGACAAAAATCGCGGCGTGATGACGACCCGTGTCGTTCGATCCACAAATTACATCAATTGGACTGGGCAACTCGATGAACGCGTCACGACGAGTGCGACAGGATACTATCAGGTCTATGTCCGACGTTTTCAAGATTATCGCATCCTTTTTGAAGGGAGCATTACGTTCCCATTGACGACAAAATTATCTTTTCCACTCCGAATGAATTTCCGATACGATAGCGAACCGCCTACCGGAATCCGAAAACATGATGTGGAAATTTTTAACGGATTAAGGTATACTTTTTAAGGGTTATCGGTCTTCGGTTCTCGGTTTTCAGTGAAGAGGAATTCTGTAACAACCTTTCCTGCTTTCGGGACTCCAAGACATGGTGAATTTGTTACCAAGAAACCTCTGAACCGACAACCGAAAACTGACAACTGGTAACTATTAAAAAAGGAGCCGTCTAATGAAGCAGGTGAGAACCTACACTTGGGAAATGGCGATGAAAATCTGTATCGGCGTATGGTTTATTGCGCTGTGCTCGAATATCGGATGGGCGGATGGGCATCTCCAGATACTGGAAAGCGAGAAGCAGATCGTCTTAAAGGGTAAAATTTCTGAGGCACTCGGAGAATACGATTCGCATTTAAAAGGAGCCGTTGAATATCTCGTTTGTGGACACAACGGCAAGGAATATGAGAGCATTGTTGTTGTCAATGCGACAGCGAAGGAAATTTACGAGGCACTTGAAAAACTTGGTGTTGCGATAGGTACGCCGCCCGGCTATGATGAAGAAAAAGATGAACCGACACCACCAAGGGGGACCAAGTTTAATGTTTATGTGGAATGGAAAGTTGGCGATAAGGCGAAAAAAGTTCGTGCCGAAGAACTAATTTACAATGTAAAAACCCAAAAACCGATGTCGAATGTTACTTGGATCTATTCCGGTTCACGGATCGTATCAGATTTGGATAGCGATGATGAGGATGCCATGATACCGCAGGCGTTTATGAGCAACGATATTGTCGCTTTGAAGCGGTTTGATGCGAGCGCACTCTTCCAGAATCCGCTCCCTGAATCGGAAGAGGAGAACATCTATAAAAAAAACGATGCCTTGATGCCAAAACTTGGGACACCTGTTACGCTCACGATTGAGGTTAACCGGAAAATGCAACTGTATGTGCTAATCACTGGCAGGGTGCAAGGCGTAGGGTTCCGCAATTTCACACAACTTAATGCTAAGCAGCTTGGTATTAATGGCTATGCTAAGAATCTACCAAACGGTAAGGTAGAGGTTGTCGCAGAGGGTGATAAGTCGCAGTTGGATGCATTAATCGCTTTGCTAAAGGAGGGACCGCGCTATGCAAGAGTTGATGCGCTTGAGATTGACGAACGTCCCTTCACAGGCGACTATGAGACTTTCGGCGTTCGGTATTAAAGTATGACGCAGGCACCACCCGCTTTTGTATCGGGCATACTCCTCGCAGCAGGACTCTCCACTCGGATGGGGGAACCGAAGCAGCTACTCCCTTTCGGGGAGAGCACTATTGTTGAGACCGTAGTGGACAGTATGCTTGGTGCCAAGTTTGATGAGGTTATCGTTGTTGTGGGGCATTACGCAACGCAGATTCAAGAACAACTAACGTCGCGTCCCGTCAAAATTGTTTTCAACCCTGACTATCAGGAGGGTATGTTGACTTCGGCACAGGCGGGTATACGGGCGCTGAAGGAAAGTAATGCATTTTCGCTTATGTTGGTCGACCAGCCTTTCATCACCGCCGCGTTAATAGATCGGGTTATTGATGCCTATGTCCGAACGGACAAAAAGATTGCACTACCGAGTTATAATTATAAACGGGGGCATCCAGTTATCTTCCATCGCGAGTATGCCGACGATATTCTTGACTTAGAAGTGGAGAGTGGCGGCGTGCGGACGCTCTTCAAAAGATATGCCGACGATATTCATTATGTTACAGTCGATACAGACCGGGTACTACGGGATATAGATTATCGCGAAGATTATGAACGCGCCCTGCAGGAAAAGTGAAACGGGACCACATAGACACGTGAGGGGGAGAAAAATGAAAGAATCTCGCAAAGATACACCAGAAATCCCTGAATCCATTCCTACTACGATGACATTAGCGGAATTTCTTGAGCACGATGTTCCGGGATATGAATACGTTGAAGGCAAATTAGTCCAGAAGTCACCACCAGAAATGTACGTGCCGATACCTACCACGATGACATTAGCGGAATTTCTTGAGAATGATGTCCCAGGATATGAATACGCCAAAGGAGAATTAATACCGATTTCCCCAGCGACGAGAAGACATGGTAGGATTAGTGTCAGCATCATTAGGTATTTGGATCCCTATGTCTACGAGAATGAGTTGGGGGAAGTCTATACAGCAGAGACGATATTCCAGGTTGGGGAACGTGTGATGAAACCAGACGTTGCGTTCGTTTCAACTGATCGCTTGGATGTTGACGAAGACAAGTCGTTTCCGATACCACCTGATTTAGCGATTGAAGTGGTCTCTCCGACGGATGTTCACTACCGTATCGTCCGCAAGGCATTTGACTATCTGGAGGCAGGGACCCGCCGCGTCTGGGTGCTTGATCCTGTCGCCAAAACGGTGACGGTCTATCGTTCTAAAAGCGACATTGCGCTACTTACATCCGAAGCCACGTTAACCGGTGAGGATGTCGTGCCGGGGTTTACCTGTCCCGTGGAAAAGTTGTTTGAATAACCTGAGCCACATTTATCTAAAGGATAATTAAAAATCCGTAGAATCCAGTGCGTAGCTCGTAATCAAATGGAGAGCGGATGGGCGGAAAGGGGCTTCAGATCTCAAACCTATCTGACCGCACCGCAAGGAATAATTAAAAAGTGTTTAAATCCATCGAAAACGTTCAAGTAACATGTGAAAAACATGACTATATCGCTGATAGTGGTTTAGCAACGACCCTCTATCTCGCCCATCATCTCAAAAAACCTATCTTTCTCGAAGGCGAACCCGGTGTCGGTAAGACTGAAGTCGCTAAAGTGCTCGCGGATTCAACAGGCGCGAAACTCATTCGGTTGCAGTGTTATGAAGGTTTGGATGCGAACAGTGCCTTGTATGAATGGAACTATACACGGCAAATTTTGCAACTTCGCATTGATGAGGCACGCGGACGAGAAAAAGAAAACATCGGGACGGATCTCTTCAGCGAAGCGTTTCTATTGAAACGTCCTTTGCTCGAGGCTATCCAGAGCGATGGTGATGAGCCACCCGTCCTACTCATTGACGAAGTAGACCGGAGCGACAGTGAATTTGAGGCGTTTCTACTTGAGATTTTGTCCGACTTCCAAATTACTATCCCCGAAATCGGGACAATTCAAGCGAAACACATTCCCTATGTTGTGCTTACCTCAAACCGGACGCGGGAGGTCCACGAAGCACTCAAACGCCGGTGTCTCTATCAGTGGATCGATTATCCGACTGTGGAGAAGGAGTTAGCAATCGTTCAAACGAAACTACCACAGATTGATGAACACCTTGCACAGCAGTTGTGTGGGATGATGCAACTCTGGCGGCAAGGGGATTACTATAAGAAACCCGGTGTTGCGGAGACCTTGGATTGGGCTTTGGCGCTCATGGCACTCGGTAAAGCGCAGTTGGATGCGGATGTCGTTGCGGAGACGCTCGGATGTGTCTTCAAATATCAGGACGATATTCAACGCGCACAAACCTTAGACTTATCTGAATTAGGATCTTCGGATGAACCAAAGTAAAAAAACGCGACACGTTGAAATAAAAATTTTCAGAGGCGTCGGTTATCTCCTTTTAGTAGGTGCAGCGTTTTGTACCATGATACCGATGCTGTGGTTATTGACATCCTCTTTTAAAACCGCCAACGAAATTTTTGCTGTCCCTATTCAATGGTTCCCGAGTTTTCCCCCGCGCGTCGCAGCATCACCTTATATTGTCGAAGATGCCTATCCTGAAATTAAAAAACCGGCACTGGTGGATGAAGCAGAATGGGAAACCCTGCAGCCCCAACTCACACAAATAATTTGGTCTCAGGCACAGGCACATATCGCAGCGAATGCGAAACTTGCTAATTATGTTTCATCCGAAGAATTGAAAACCGAAATAATTGAGGGGTTATGGCAACAATTGGTCACAGGCTTGCCAGACGAAGTCTGGAACGGCACAACGGATTCGGCTGCTACAGCGGTCCGAGACGCTATTATTCCTGAAGCAGTTGATACAATCTGGGGGGCGGTGTATCGCGAAGTTGCGGTTGGAACGCTCCAAATAGAAGACCTCGACTTCAATCGCACCCCCATTGAGAGCGTGAACTGGGAGGCAGAGACAGGCACGCGTATACGCACGTCAGACGATCTCCAGACGGCTGCGAGTCTATCCTACAATTTCCAAGGCAGCGATACTGTTCGTATGACAGCAACGGTTGCCTCGCCTATTCCAATCGAACGGATACGACGCCTCACGCTTCCTGTGCGTGGGGATGCCTCATATCACCGACTTTCTTTAAGTGTGTCTGTGCCGCAGTCTGCGACGGATACTGACGGAACCAACAATGGCGTTACATATCAACCGGCACGTTCTTTCGTTATAGGGAGCGCGCTGTGGACAGATTCGGTCTGGCGACTGCACGGTATCCCCGGTGAGTTAGAGTCTTCACACATCACGATGCAGAGAGTAGGGGCAGGTCTTGTGCCTGCCCAATCAGCAGGTCTTGTGCCTGCCCAATCAGCAGGTCTTGTGCCTGCCCAATCAGCAGGTCTTGTGCCTGCCCAATCAGCAATGGACGTAGGGAATGGAAGTCAATTGTTCCTGCAACTTACGATTCATCAACCGGCTTACCTGTCAATTGTGTGGGATAAGTTCACATCAAACTATCGAAATCTATGGAAGACGGTGCCGTATAATCGGTATTTTGTTAACAGTATTTTTATTGCCACGGCATCAACGCTTCTCACGCTGTTTTTCTGCTCGCTCGGTGGTTATGCGTTTGCCAAGTATCAATTCCGTGGTCAAAAAATTCTGTTCGGTATCCTCCTCGCTTCTATGATGGTGCCATTTCAGGTATTACTCGTTCCGTTGTTTGGGTTGATGTACGATATCGGTTGGCTCAATAGTTACAAAGCGATTATTATCCCGTTTTCGGTCGGTGCGTTTGGCGTATTTCTGATGCGTCAATTTATTGTCACGATTCCGTCTGAACTGCTGGATGCGGCGCGTATTGATGGTTGTTCCGAGTTCGGTATCTACTATCGGATTGTGCTGCCGATCATCAAGCCTGCGCTTGGGGCGTTGACGATCTATTCGTTTTTGGGTTCATGGAATGGGTATCTCTGGCCCCTCATTATTTTACGGGATGAGGTGAAATATACGCTACCGATCGGATTAGCGAATCTCGTGGGGACCTATCGTCAAGATTACGGTATGTTGATGGCGGGAACACTGCTATCGCTTATGCCGATCGTTATTCTGTTTTTAGCGATGCAACGTGAATTTGTGCAGGGTATTACTTTAGGAGGCGTCAAGGAATAATTAAAATTCTTAGGACTTACACACGTTGCTCTTTTGTAGCATAACCTGTTAGGTTGTGTCAGGAAACCTTAAACACAAAGGCGTAGCCTGCAACAACGGCGCAGGCGGATATAGGAGATGCACTTGATAGTTCTAACAACCGTTATTTCTCCGCAAGGTAAAATTAAAAAGCCTGCAACAACGGCGCAGGCGGATATAGGAGATGCACTTGATAGTTCTAACAACCGTTGTTTCTCCGCAAGGTAAAATTAAAAAGCCTG
>JAGWBV010000039.1:31100-58508 GCA_021295715.1 Candidatus Poribacteria bacterium
CTAACAACCGTTGTTTCTCCGCAAGGTAAAATTAAAAAGCCTGCAACATCGGCGCAGGCGGATATAGGAGATGCACTTGGTAGTTCTAACAACCGTTATTTCTCCACAAGGTAAAATTAAAAAGCCTGCAACAACGGCGCAGGCGGATATACGGAAAGGACCTTTATTCATCAAACCCACCTTATCGAACCGCAAGGAAAAATTAAAAAATGTCAGATTACACAACAGTCACGAAAACGTCAGCCATCCGAGAAGGACGCGGGAAAGCGTTTACTGTTAACGGAAGAAGAGTTGCTATCTTCAAGGAAGGCGGCCAGTTTTGTGCTGTGGACAATACCTGTCCGCATGCTCTGGGTTCCCTTGGTAGAGGTAGGATACGAAACGGTGTCGCTGTGTGTCCAGTCCATGGGTATGCCTACGACACAAAAACGGGGGAATGCCAAACCGACCCACGCCTCCGCATCAGAACATATCCGTTGATTGTCGAAGATGAGGAGATCAAAGTCGAGGTCTTATAATTTATGGACCCTTGGGCACCGCTCCGTTACATTACGCGGTGATTTCCGATTAGTTTTTGCTGGGTTTGGGAATTTTGACGTTTCTTTGATCTTGGAGAAAATTAAACCACAGTTATAGCCTGCAACAACGGCACAGGCGGATATACGCCAATTTACATTATTCATTCAATTGACCTGACCGAACCGCAAGGTATAGTTAAAAATCCGTGCTAACCCCTACCATAAAAGAAGTTTTATGAATCGGTTCAAACTCGGAAACCCCTGCCCCTGTTTCAACGCGGCGGAACGTGTATTCACGGGTAACAATCGTTACAACCGGCGGAAAAACTTCATAACGCACCTCCACACTGAACGCCGATTTTTCATCTAAGTCGAACAGGTCTCCGAAGAAGTTCGTCTCCCCACCCTCGCCAATATCACGTTTGGTGTAGAATGCACGCACCGAAAAACGTGGAACTAATCCTGACTCTGTCACCGCCATGTAAAGTTTAGGTTCGGTGTTCGTATAATCCTCGAATGTCCCCATGAAATGAATCTGTGGCAGTGGATGCCAAATAAATTGAGAGAAGAACCCGCGTCGCGGTTCAGTGATTGTCTCCAATCCCAAAAATTCGGGCATGTCGGGCTCCGGGGTTAACGATTTCGCCGATTCGTATGTGTAATCGAACACGGATGGGATATAACCCTCTCCAAACGTGCGATATTCTACTTTAAAGAGGGTTTGGGGGAAAGAGAATCCGATACCAACAGCGTTGCCCCATGCGAGGTTCGTTGTTACGCTGTTTTCTTCAGTAAGGACAATTTCTGTCTGTGTGTTTTCTAATGTATTCAGAAAAGCGATGTCGTCATAGAGATCGAGTCGAAACGTGCTTGTCTCAAGGATTGGGAATCCCACATCAAGCCCGACTGCGGTCAGCGGTTCTTCCCCCGCTTCTTGTAAATTCGGATTGATGTCTGTGAAATAGGTCGCACCGAGTTCAAAGCGCGTCAGTAAGTTGTTATTTTCTTCTCGTTGGAACGGACGATAAAATCCCCGCCCCCCGAAAATTGTGGGATTACCGATGTCGTTCACCATCGTTTCAATGCCGTAACGGTTTTCCGAATTTCTGAGGTTCAGGCGTAACCCGCGCCGATCGTAATTGGAATAACCGGACATGATTGAACCGTGTCCAATGGTTAGGTAGTCCAACTCCCCGAATCGAAAATGGAAGGGATCGTAAGGTTGACCGTAGCGAACATAACGGACGAGTCTTAACCAAGTGCTTGGGCTGTTCCATGCTTCACCGTCCTCAGCAAGGATTTGCGGGTCATCTCCCTCTGCGTATGGGTTGTAGAGCAGAATCAAATCTAATCCTATACCAATTTTTCCGAGCGGTATATCCGGCTGTAGTTGCAGTCGGACGTAGGCATCACCGTTAATGAACGTAAGACCACCACCGTACAATCCGCTTGTGAGAAAATCAGGTTGTTCCATTTGGGTTAAGGCTTGGTCTTCTTGGGCAGGGATAGAAGTCGGGAGGATGATGAGAAAAACTAAAATTCCGATTATTGAGGCGAAGATACATCTTCCACAATATGCCAGAACATTGTTTCTGTTCATGGAGTGAGAATCCTTCCATCTTTCATCTGGATAACACGATCAGCGTTCTCCTTTAATCCCTCGTGATGTGTCACAATAGCGATAGTGGTTTGGTGTTCTTGACGTAGCTCTTGAATAAGGTTCATCAAGTTGTCACTCTGGCGGCTGTCGAGATTGGCAGTAGGTTCATCCGCGAAGATGATTTTCGGACGGTTGGCAAGGGCGCGCGCAAAGGAAACGCGTTGCTTTTCGCCGCCTGAAAGTTGTGCAGGACGATGATGAAGTCGTTCATTTAAGCCGACCTGTCTGAGGAGTTCTGTGGCGCGGTTTTCCGCTTCGGTAGTCTTTGTTCGGGCGAGATCCATCGCGACCATGACATTTTCAAGCGCGTTAAGGTAAGGCAGTAAGTGGAATAGTTGAAAGACGAATCCGATCTTTTCACGACGAATGACGCTCAGGTCTTGTTCTTCAGGGCTAATCGGTTCGCCATCGATGTGGAGTTCCCCGGTATCCGGCGTTAAAATACAACCGAGGAGACTGATGAGTGTTGTCTTGCCACAACCGCTGTCTCCCATCAGCATCAGCAGTTCACCCGCTTCAATTCGGATATCAACTTCATCAACCGCAACAACAGTCCCATCGCCGCTGCCAAAGCGTTTCGTTAAGCCTATCCCTTCTACGATTGCTGACATTCTGAATATACCTCTTGGATTGGAGACTGAAAAATTAAATTTCACCGCGGAATGCTATCATCGGATCGACTGCGATCGCTTTACGCGCCGCCAGATACCCGCTACCGCAACACACAATAAAACTGATGCACGCAACGATGATTGATTCGACGAAATGAATCGCAACGAAAATCGGTGCCGCCGCTGCGAACACATACGACAGGCTAAGCCCAAGTAACACGCCAACAATGGAGATGAGGACAACCTGTTTTAGGAGAAGTCCCATCACATAACCGTTTGAGCCTCCGATAGCCTTCAGCACCCCGATTTCTTGTGTCTTTTCGAGCATCGTCACGTATGTAATCATCCCAACGAGAATGCCCGCCGCTAACCACAACATCACCCGTAGGAATTGCACTGCCTTCATCGGTTCGTCAACGTAGTAGGCAATAATGTCCGTGAGCGTCTGTTGTAAGGTGCGTACTTCAATGGTTTCTAAGGCATCTAAATCGGCGGCGATCTGTGCGGGTTGTTCGCTTTTGTTTGTTTTGGCGATCATCATGTTGACATGGGGTGTGTTTCCGAGTAGAAGTTTCTGAGCAATGCGCACATCCATAAACAGCAGCGGTGTATCCAAGACGAACATTAGGCTTTTCGCCTTACCGACAACGCGAACTTTTTCGTTGCTGAGGGTAATCTGTTCTCCGATTTCCAGTCCCATTTTCTCGTCAACGACCACCTCGTAGGGGATTGGATCTTCGGGTCTATAGTCTTCAAAGTTACTCCGAGTGAACATTCTGCCTTCGACTGCACTCTTGGGTCCACCGAGTTGTCCCAATTTATAGCCGACGACGATTGCTTTGGTGGATTTACCTCGGACGGTGGGACGCGCTTGCGCAAAAACCAACGGAGATGCAGAGTCTTGCACTAAGCCTGGTCCTGAGTTCAGAAATGCCATATATTCCTCAACGACCATGGAAAACCCAATAAACGCGCCACCGGAGCCTTCAGCCGAGATCCAGACGTCCGCACCCGTGGATTCGACGTATTGTCGCGCTTGGATGCGCATGCCGTTCATGATGCCGCCTAACAGCAGTATCAATGAGATGAGGACGGTAATACCGAGTGTCGTGAGGACAACTCTCGCTTGGCGATACCGCATGTCTTTGAGGAATAGTGTTTTCATAATTTTTAAACTATTAGGTTCCTGATCGGTTTTGTCCTGCTTCGCACACCGTCTGTCTTACGGATCGCTGACGGCTGATGGCTAATGTGTAGGAGGGAACTCCGATTCCCGACGCTTCTCTAAGGGTGTATAAGTAATTACGGGCTTTACTATAAAGGTTGAAACTACTGTTTTACAGGGATGCAAGTCTCTCTGGCATTGTTTGTCGCTTGCGACGATGCAATTGGACGTGCTCCTGATACGCGCCCGCATCTGCCTCGATACCAGTTTCGCGTTCGAGGAAAAGCGGGAATTCAGACGCCGGGGGTTTGGCGTTATGATACGCATGGCTATAACTTCGCATGATGATGCGTTGTTCACGGTTGAGCGTCTCCAACCAATCGGGTGACGAATGGAAGCGATCCGCCGGAGTAACCCAAGACGGGCAGTAGGCGACGAAGATGTTGTAGCGCACCACATCGCTCTCGTTCGGTTCCACACGGTGCCAGATGCTGGAATGCATCACCGTCATTGTGCCTTTGCGCGGGCAGACGACCTTTTCCCCGGGGATACTTTTGTGGGTATCGTAGCCGTCCATATATTGCTGACGATGGCTTCCGGGTAGCACGACAAGATTCCCCATCTTCTCTTTCGGCAAATCGGTTAGCCAATATCCAATCTTGATTTGCAACGGCAATTGGGGTGAAAACACACCATAAGGTAGTGCTCGCGCACCATCCGGATGCCATATATTGTACTGTTTCCCACCGGGTGGACGCAGGAAAAATTGGCTCTGATGGAGTTTCAGGAGTTCCCCAAAGAGGTCATACGCATAACCGACATGCCGCGCATGATCAATGAGGTGAGTAAAAACGGGGTCGCGTTCAACGATGTTCTCCATGCTGAGATAGCCGCCTGGCGTATATTTTGGACTGGTTGCCGAGACACGGTCTATCGCATCAATATAGGTCTGGATATCCGCATCAGAGATCGCATCTTCAATAAAAATGATACCGTCTTCGTTAAAGGTTTTCCATTGTTCTGCTGTGAAACCGGGGGGTGCAACACGATATTTTTCTTCGGTTTCCATTAGACAACTCCTTTCATTTGGTTCTGTAGCAAATCCTGTGCCAGTTAGGACAATCTCACACTGGTTGGATTCTTCGTGCTGTGTTCAGAAGTAACTGCACGAAATAGGGCAGATTTTATCTCGGATAGCACGAAATGGGACAGAAGCAATCAACCTTTGTGATTTCTGGCTAAATGTTTAGGGTGAGTGCATATTCAAATTAAGAATATCATATTTTTCCAGAAGCGTCAACGGTAATAACAAAATGCCCCAAACCCAAAAGTATAACCATTGGATTTAGGGCAACAGAATTTCAGTTCATGATGATAGACGGGCTTAGAGCAGAGTTGGGTCTCACTTCAGTTCAACCCATCAACATTCACTACGCCGTAACTCCTATTTCGTAAACATCGTTCTGGACGAACCATACCGAAACTGCCTGAACGAGGATCTGATTTGCTCGTTCAACAATCGGGTTTAAAGATGGAATATTGGCAAACATCTTTTGCGCTTGATGTTTCAGATTGGCAACCGATGGCAACTCAAGAATTTTCATCTCTTTAAGAAAAGTTTCAACCTCTGATTGACTGATACGAGCACGGTTACGGAGTTCTTCCAACTTTGGGGTATGCGCCCACGTTTTTATAACCGTTTTACCGATGTGTTCAATCGAAAAACTTGCAGCGAGTTGTTGGGCGGCAATTTCGATGGTTGATAGAGAGGGTCTGCGTTTACCTTCAACGACATGTGCAGGCGGTAAACGGAGATCCCAAACGATTCTAAAGAAGGACAGAGCTCTCAAAATATAGTACGTGACATCAATTTGCCACCAATGGAAGCCTTGAGGCGTAGCACTCGGAAAGTGGTGATGGTTGTTATGCCATCCTTCCCCCAACGTGATAATAGCCAGAAACAGGTTATTGCGAGAATTGTCGCCTGTGGCATACTGCTGTTTCCCGAATACATGAGAGAGAGAATTAATCGTAAAGGTCCCGTGAAAAAGGATCACTGTGCTCACGAAGAACCCTACGACAAGTCCCGACCAGCCCGCGATCGCCCAAACGAGAACACCTAATAGGAAAGGTGGTAGTCTGTCCCATTTATTCAGCCAAACGAGTTCTGGATATTTCTGAAAATCCTTAATTATATGGTAATCTGCGGTCTGCCCGCGTTTCGAGAAAATCCAAAGCACATGAGAAAACCAAAACCCGTGTTGTACCGGGGAATGTATGTCTTGTTCTGTATCGGAGTGTTTATGATGCTCGCGGTGCTTCGCTGCCCACCAAAGCGCGCCCCGTTGTGCTGAACTCTGTCCCAGAAATGCCAGAAAGAATTGGAAGCCGCGGCTTGTTTTGTAGGAACGGTGCGAAAAATAACGATGATATCC
This sequence comes from Candidatus Poribacteria bacterium, assembly GCA_021295715.1. Classification (NCBI taxonomy): domain Bacteria; phylum Candidatus Poribacteria; species Candidatus Poribacteria bacterium. The sequence continues at coordinate 37,490 of JAGWBV010000039.1, forward strand.
AGCCGTGATACCGAACATACGGATAACATACAACGCACCACATATAATCCAGTCGATAGGTTGAACGTCCACCCAGAAAATCGCAAAGCAGGCAAGGTGGACCATTATGAAAGGCAAGACGCGTGGGTGAATAATGTCCTCGTCATGGGAAGGACTTGTAGGGAATGATTCTATTGACAAGTACGATTCTCCTTGCTATGCATAGCGGTTAAGTTGTGTCTATTCAGAATGTTTCGTGCACACAGGAATTTATCAGTCGAAATGGTTGTTAATGCGCTACTATAACAGAATTAAGGATACCACATTTTACCACCAGAGTCAAACATTTCTTATTTGCTTGTTGTATAAACCGTCCTCGGATTAACTATAGAGCGAGGCGCGAAAACCTCGCCCTATAATCGGAATCGGTCGGTTTTATTGCTTTTCACGCAAACGGGCTTCTAATGCTGCCAACTCATCGGATAACGCTTCGGGCAGTGTTTCTTCAAAACGTGCGTAATGGTCTCGAATGGATTCAATTTCGTTGAGCCATTCTTCGACATTGACGTTCAGAAGTTCTGCCATCTGTTCGTCTGTTACGTCCAAGCCACTGATATCAATGGCATCGGATGTCGGTAGATAGCCGATGGGTGTTTCAACTGCCTGTCCCTTGCCAGAGACTCGTTCCACGATCCACTTAAGCACACGACTGTTTTCGCCGAAACCGGGCCAGAGCCATCCGCCGTCAGCGTCTTTGCGGAACCAATTGACGTAGAAAATCTTCGGCAATTTGCTGGCATCAGTGTTTTTGCCCATCTTCAACCAATGCGCGAAGTAATCCCCCATGTTGTAGCCGCAGAACGGAAGCATCGCCATCGGATCGCGTCGGAGTTCACCGACTGTTCCGGCGGCAGCTGCTGTGCGTTCGGAGGAAGCAATGGAGCCGATGAAAGTGCCGTGCTGCCAGTCAAACGCTTCAAACGCGAGCGGGACGGTAGAGGCGCGTCGTCCACCGAAAAGGATCGCCGAGATTGGAACGCCGTTCGGGTTTTCCCAATTCGGATCGATGATTGGGCATTGCGCCGCGGGGGTAGTATAGCGGGCATTCGGGTGTGCCGCTGTCTTTTCATCTCCAGGGTGCCATTCTTCACCAAGCCAACTTGTGACCGTTTCGGGCGGTTCTTCGCTCATCTCTTCCCACCAGACGTCGGTATCCTCTGTAAGGGCGGCATTCGTGAAGATTGAGTTTGATGCGAGTGTGTGCATCGCATTCGGGTTGGTGTCCATTGACGTGCCGGGGGCAACGCCGAAGAAACCTGCTTCAGGATTAATCGCGTAGAGTCTTCCGTCTTCACCGAATTTCATCCATGCGATGTCATCACCGATGGTCTCAGCTTTCCAACCCGGTATCGTTGGCGTGAGCATCGCAAGGTTCGTCTTACCACAGGCACTTGGGAACGCTGCAGCGATGTAGGTTTTCTCGCCTTCCGGACTCGTTAATCCCAAAATGAGCATGTGTTCTGCCATCCATCCATCGTTTTTCGCCATGATAGAGGCGATACGGAGGGCATAGCATTTTTTACCGAGCAGCGCGTTTCCACCATAGCCGCTACCGTAGGACCAAATGGAACGTTCTTCGGGAAAATGTACGATATATTTGTTATCCGGATCGCAGGGCCACACAATGTCAGCTTGTCCGGGTTCAAGGGGCATCCCAACGGAGTGTAAACACGGTACAAAGTCACCGTCTTCACCTAAGACATCTAACACGGCACTGCCCATACGCGTCATAATCCGCATGTTGACAACGACGTAAGGTGAATCGCTGATTTCAACACCGATATGTGAAATTGGTGAACCGAGCGGTCCCATGCTGAACGGCACAACGTACATCGTCCTGCCTTTCATGCAACCCTTGAAAAGTCCTTTAAGGGTCTCTTTCATCTCATCCGGATTGTGCCAGTTGTTTGTCGGTCCTGCTTCGAGTGGCGTTTTCGCGCAGATAAACGTTCGGTCTTCGACACGGGCAACATCGGCAGGACTCGAACGCGCAAGGTAACTCCCTGGACGTTTCTCGGGATCCAACCGAACAAAAGTCCCTTTTTGAACTAATTCTTCGCACAATCGATCGTTTTCTTCTTGAGAACCATCACACCAATAGATAGAATCGGGTTCGCAAAGCGCAGCGGCTTCTTCGACCCAACTCTGTAATTTCTTGTTTTTGGTCATTTAAACCTCCCAGTTATTGAGTATGCTTGTTATTACTTCACCTATATAATTTTATAACATATTTTCTCACCTTGCAAATTAAAAGGTATATCCTAAAACGCTGCACCAAGATTCACGTGGATTTTCCCTTGAAATAAGGAGTCCCCCGCAGCGAGTCCATAATTGATGCGTAAGATGCCGCCTCTTGATTCAAGTCGCGCCCCAAATCCGTAGCCGACGCGGAGTGTGTCAAAAACGGATGGGGTTTCGATCAGGGTTACAGCACCTAAATCGGTAAAAACAAAAATTTGCGAATCAGGTCCGACCAGAAATCGGTATTCGAAGGTGGCATACACACGGCGCGGACCAGAGAACCAGTCCTCATCGTACCCGCGCAAAGTGGTCGCACCACCGAGATAGAAAAGTTCGGTTGGTGGGATATTAACACCCCATGCGGCGGCACCGTGGAATTCAACGGCAACCGTTTGTTTTCGCCATGTTGGAAAATATTGTTGTAGGGATAGCCATGCTTTTCGGAGACGAAAATCGCTCCGAGACACTTCAAAGGCAATACTATCACGCCGTCCGCGGGTCGGATTCAGGAAATAGTCACGGGTGTCCCGTGTCAAGCGGAGTGTGACACTGTATTTCGTGCCGATATAGGGTGTGGGGTCGGTGGGTGAAATAGCGCGTGGATCGGCGAAAGTCGGGGTTTGGAAATCAGGCGTAGGGGTTGTCAGTGAAGACGTACCCACATTTGGTACGTTAATCCGTTTATACCCCAACGTCATAATCCCTTCAAAAACGCGTCCGAAGTTTGTTGTCGCACTCACGTTACCCGACTGTTCCTCGGAAACCGTTTCTGAGGGATTATCGGAAAAACCTTGGAGTTGTCCTCTATCAGGAGTGCGTTGTTTGAGTTGCCCGTATTCTATGCCGATGGTTAGCGGTTTGCCAAATATCCACGGTTCTGCATAGCCAAGCCGTAAGATCTTCAGCAGACCGGATTTCCAATAAAGGTTAACCTGTCTGCCCGTTCCTAACAGGTTGGTTTCGCGGGCTTCAAGCACGCCAGTGAGTTGGGGGGCAGCGTCAGTGTCTGTATCTGGTGGGGCATACCCGATAACCCCGCTCAGCTGTCCTGTTCGTGCTTCGGTGACTCGCGCGTGGAAATTGATCCTATCTTCTGTTTCACCCGCTTCCAATACATTTGGATTTACCTGATAGAAATACCCCAAATTTCGCAAGCGACGATAACTTGTGTCAATGTCACGCTGCTTGAAGTTGTCATTCGGTTTTACGTGGATTTCCCGAAGGGCTACTTTCGTTTTTGTTTTCTTCAGCCCGCTTACCTTGACTTCACCAATGCGGACCTGTGTCCCTTCCCGAATATTCAACTCGAAATTGATGGTGCCTGTTTCTGGAAAAAGTTGAATATTCTTAGGCGCAATCTCAACTTTTGGGTATCCATGTTCACTGTACAACGCTTGAATCCGTTCGATCCCTCGCTCCAATGCCACCTGTGTAAAAAGTTTTCCCTCTTTTATGCCGAATTGATCTCGAATTTCGGATTCTGAAATGATGTGACTTCCCGAAAGTGTTAACGTTCCAGTCCGAAGAGGTTTGCCTTCAACAATTTCTACCGTGATAGATACTGGTATCTCCCCATTGATTTGTCCATCTTCAGAAGTTATTGCAATATTGGGAGATGTTTCTGCGAATATATAACCTTCATTCCGATAACCTGATACAATATGTTCAAAACCTTCTATAATTTCTTCGCGAGAATAGGGTTTTTCTTTCTGCCATCCGAATAAAGCTATCAGCTTTTTCTCATTTAAATATGCATTTCCATTAAAACGGAGTTGGTGGATACGATAGTGTGAGTGTGTTATCTCTTCTGTTTCGTTGTCTGGTGTTATTGCGTTTTCTGAAGGGGTGCTCTGCCCCAGATCCTCTGCTCCATACAACAGTATTTGCGGATGACTCGTTAAACAAAATAGTAAGCCGCTGAAAACAAGTATGAACTCGGGGAGTTGGGGTCTATACATCTATTCTCTCCATTAGGTAAGTATCTGTCCACACAGATCCGGTAGGTGCGGTTTTGCGGCGTACTCGCCCCGGTGAATGCCACACGGAGAACCTTCATACCCGGGGAAGTGCATAAGCACTTCATACCGTTGATTGGGTTCCCACCCGTTACTGGGAAGGGACTCCGGGCATAACCAATGACGGTAGACTCTTTTAAAAGGAATCATCAATCAGCAATGGTATAAGTACCTGTGCCATCGTGAGTAATTTTAACATGCACGCTGTTCTATAGGCAAGTCAGTGCTTTTGGGGTTGTTTTCTGATGGCGACGGTGTGAGAAATCAATCTTCAGTTAAACGCATACCGTTGGTAAACAAGAAAAAACTTGATAAAATTCTGGAATTGTGGTATCATACTTGGTAGGAGTCACTAAATTTATAAAATATTCAATAAAATTTGACAATATGGGCATGGATGTTGCGCCCACAAGGAGAGATATATATATTATGCCAAATGCCTTATTTGTTTATCCTAAATTCCCACCATCCTATTGGGGTTTTAAGTACGCCTTAGAATTTCTTGGTAAGAAATCATCAATGCCTCCGCTTGGATTGTTGACGATTGCTGGCATGTTCCCCAAGAATTATAACTTAAAAGTCGTCGATATTAACATTGAACCGCTGACGGATGCGCATCTTGAGTGGGCGGATGTAGCACTGACATCGACAATGATTGTTCAAAAAGACTCGCTTTATGAAGTTGCCGAACGCTGTAATCGGGCAGGAGTCCCTATCATCGCCGGTGGACCGCACCCAACTTCTTACTATGATAATATCAAAGAGGAAACCGATGCTGAGGTTGACCATTTTCTCTTTGGTGAAGTTGAGGAAATATTTGAAGATTTCTTAACGGATTTTGAAAGCGGATGCGCACAGGAAATCTACCGTGAGAAGCGGAAACCCGATATTACGATAACACCACCGCCCCGCTACGACCTTATCGACATCAATTCTTACGGGTCAATGGCACTCCAGTTTTCGCGTGGGTGTCCTTTCAATTGCGAGTTTTGCGACATTACGAAGTTGTTCGGGCGCGTGCCACGCACGAAGAGCAATGAGCAGATGCTTGCTGAGTTTGAGATGCTCTATAAACTCGGTTGGGATGGCGCGATGTTCGTTGTTGATGACAATTTTATCGGTAACAAGCGTGATGCAATGCGTTTACTCCCTGCTGTGCAAAAATGGCAGGAGGAACGCCAATTTCCCTTCTCACTCTTTACTGAAGCCAGCGTAAACCTCGTTGAGATCCCTGAGATGCTTGACGCAATGAGTGAAGCAGGGTTCAACATGGTATTCCTCGGTATTGAAACGCCTAATGATGAAGCACTCCTCAGCACATCCAAAGGACAGAACACCAGCAAAGAGGAGGAGGCAGGAAGTTACCTCTTGCGTGCTATTCGGAAGATACAGAGCAGGGGAATGGAGGTTACTGGCGGATTTATTATCGGGCTTGATGGTGATACCGAATTTGATTCTCACATCAAATTTATTCAGGAAGCCGGTATCCCAATGGCGATGGCAGGTTTGCTGACGGCTTTGAAAGAAACAGACCTTTGGCATCGCTTGAAGCAAGAAGATCGGTTGCTTGTAGAATCCAGCGGAAATAACACCGACATGAGCCTCAATTTCGTGCCTGAAATGCCGCGCGACGAACTTATATCAGAATATCGGCGGGTTATTTCGACACTCTATGATCCGACCTTAAAGAACTATTTTGCACGGTGTTTGACGTTGCTGGAGCACATGCCTTACACCCCTCGCAATGTCAGATCGATTACCAAAGAGGAACTCGTGGCATTTGCCCGATCCATTCAGCGACAACTTTTCTCAAGACAGGGATTCGAGTACGCACGATATTTGCTGAAATCACTCAAAAACTATCCTAACATGTTCCCAGAAGCCGTGCGATTAGCGGTCATGGGTTACCACTTGGAGAAGACGACCCGTTGTACGCTTGCTGTTGAGGATTTCAGAAGTTTCTTAAATCACGAGATGGATACGTTTAAAGAGAAGATTGTGCAGTTTACCCAAACGCAAGAAGACCGGATGAGTGAGGTTCAGAACTACTCGCGGCAACTCTTTGCGCGCGTTAAGAAGGAATACGATTCGATTCACGAGGATTTTCAATACGCAGCATACAATGCCCTTGCCGGTTTTCAGAAATCGGTGTTCAAGGAGTACTTGGATGCCGAACTCAGTGCTTTTAAAGCGACTGTCAGCACTTTCGCGAAGGCGCAGACGGAGAGACTCGGTGAACTTCAAACGTATGTTCATAATCTCTTTACCCGTGTTCGTGCGCAACACGAGCAACTCCACGACGATTTCAAGCAGAACGTCCAAGAAACCTTTGACGCTTTCCGAGACTCCGTCCAACGGCATTTAGAACAACTCTTCGGTTCTGTCCCTGTGCAGATTGAAGGACTCAGTTAGTTAGAGCATGGCGTCTATTGAGATAGAAAATCTCGGTTTTACCTATCCGAGTCGCGAAACCCCGACGCTGCGCGGTATTACAACGCGTGTGCCTTCCGGGGCATTTGTGTTACTGACAGGTCCAACCGGGTGCGGCAAGTCGACTTTACTGCGGACGCTGAACGGTTTGATTCCGCATGCTTCAGCAGGAACGCTCACGGGGACGGTTCGTCTTAACGGTGAAAGCGTCGCCGCACAACCGCTGGCTACCACGTGTCAACAGGTCGCTCTCCTTTTCCAAAACCCCGACGATCAACTCTTTTGCACCCGAGTCGAAGACGAAATCGCCTTTGGACTCGAAAATCTCGGTTTCCCGCCCGAAAAAATTAAGGAACGGATCACCCTTGCCTTGAAACAGGTTGGACTCCTCAACTTTGCATCGCGAGACATCTCATCCCTTTCTGGCGGTCAAAGGCAGCGGGTCGCTCTGGCGGCGGTCTGTGCGATGCAACCACAAGTCCTCCTGTTGGATGAACCGACGAGCCATCTTGATCCACAGGGGACACACGACATTCTCACTATCGTCACGCAGTTGAATAGAGAGTTAGGAATAACTGTGATTTTGGCAACCCACCGAACCAAGGAAGTTGCTCCGCTGTGTGACCATGTATGGCTGATGGAGGAAGGACGACTCTATTTGGATCTACCCGAAGCGGAGGCGTTTCAGGATCTCACGCCGTATCAACGCTTAGGTGTACAGGTTCCGAAAACCCGCGAATCTTCAGTAGACGGAGTGCTATCAAGCCCTGCAGATGTATCCGAAAAGGGGACTTACGAGACAACATCTCAATCCTCTCTCCTCAGTATCCGCGAACTCCAATTCAGTTATCCGAAGACCAATGCGGATGCCGTGCATTCGATCTCTTGTGAGGTGCCGCGTGGGGAGGTACTTGCTATCATGGGCGCGAACGGTTCTGGGAAGACGACCTTGATTCATCTCATCGCGGGGTTGCTGCGTCCGGCATCAGGGGAGGTTGTCATTGCAGGGAAGTCGTCCAGTCGGACGAAACTTCATCAATTGGCGGGTAAAGTCGGCATCGTTTTTCAGGATCCAGATCTATTGCTACAGGCGGAGACAGTTCGCGATGAAGTGGCATTCGGTCCCAAAAACCTCAAATTCTCTGCACATACCCTCGAAAATAGAGTCAATAGAACGCTTGAGCGATTTGACTTACCGGATCTTGACTTGGAAGCACCCTATTCGCTCTCGCGGGGACAGCGTCAACGCACTGCTGTCGCAGCTACCTCTTCACTACACCCGGACCTTTTCTTGCTTGATGAACCCACCACGGGTCAAGATGCGCAACATCTCCACCAGTTGATGGACGAACTCTGCGATGAAACCCGCCGCGAAAATAAAACCCTCATTTTCGCAACACACGATACAGAACTCACCTTAAAATATGCCGACCGTGTCCTCCTATTGTTCGATGGTGAATTGATTTTCGATGGAGCACCTCATACTGCTTTCGCTAATCCCAATCTTTTGCAGCGGGCATCGCTGTGTTGAACGCGAGATTCTCCCTGCTTGATGATTGTTATGAAATATGTTATACTTGCGTTAAAAGGGGGATTCGTATGGTTACCCGGGAAGAGATTCAAGCGACATGTAATGACATCGTACGGGAATTCGCACCGCTCCAAGTAATTCTCTTCGGCTCCTATGCGTATGGCACGCCTACGGAAGATTCCGATGTAGATATGCTTGTCGTGATGGACGTTCCGAAGTCGGAGTTTACTCGTAAAGCTATTGAGATACGGCAACGGATTCCCTACCGTTTCGGTCTGGACCTCTGGGTTCGCTCTCCAGAAGAAATTGCGTATCGCGTCTCATATAACGACTGGTTTCTCCGCGAGATCACCGAAAAAGGGGAATTGCTCCATGGATTCGAGGCAGACTGCAACGTCAAAAACCTACAATTCACACATTACGGGACAAACCTCGCCGAAACGGAGAAGAATGGCATGAACCCATTGACCTTGGAGTGGATAGAAAAGGCTGAAGAAGATTATAATGCGGCGAAATGGCTTCAACAATCACCAAATCCGCTCCATAACTCTATCTGTTTTCATGTCCAACAGTGTATTGAAAAATATTTAAAGGCATGGCTGCAGGAGGCAAACATCCACACTCCCAGGACACATAACCTTCAAGAATTACTGGACCTGATTGTTCAATCACTTCCGACTTGGGCCCGTTGGCAATCTGACTTTAAAATAATCACAGCGTATGCAGTGGATCCCCGCTATCCGGGGGATTCAGCAACATCTGACAATACGCAGCATGCGATGCACATCTGCAATGAAGTGCGTCAAGCCGTTCGAGCGCATCTGAAACTAACAATACTTGTGCTCGAATAAGGGAAAAAATTAAGTTGTTCTTATTTCGCAAAAGAATTGACTTTCCATAGTAAATAGAATATAATTCAAACTGATGTTTGGACAATTTATTTCTGATTTCTGTTGCGTTTTCAAAGCATTAGTGATTTTCCTAAAAGTTGTGGATAGCGATTGACATCGCAGAGGTACACGCCGTGATGCGTACTTTTTTAAAATGGTACACCCTTTTCGACCTAAAACTGTGTCTGTAAAGTACGGTGAGAAAGGCATCCAGTTTGAACGATTTCCGTTAGATGGGTGTCAAACAACTGTGTTAGGTTCTCGGCATCGGCAACTGTGAAGTTCAGAGGCAGCCATCAATTTTTGTTTGAATCAACTTTCACAAGTGTTTTAAATTTAGCGTTAGAATACTATTCAAATGGGAAAAAAATGAGAATTCAGTCCATGTTTTACAGATTAGTTGTTTTGATGGTAGCTCTAACCTTCATCGCACCTTTTGTCCTTTCCGCTCAACAGAATTTGGGGCAGACCGAAACTAAAGGGAGTGATGCTGTCTTATTGATCGGAGCTTACCAAGGTATTGATGAAACCGATGCCCAGAGTGCAGCACTGTTAATTGCTCTTGAATTACGCAAACAAGGTATATCCGTTGGCGACCCGGTTTATGAAGCAGATACCTCGGCGAGCGTATATCGAATTTCTTTTCGTCGTTTAGGTGGAAAGATACTGGTACACCTCACTCAGGAAACTCCTATAGGAACAATTATTATTGAGCGGCAGCTCTGGATTACCAGTATTGAAGAGATCATTGAAGCCGCACCCAGAGTGGTTGAGGCACTCGTCCACAAGAAGTCTATCGGATCTACGGTTGACATTGAGAGTGTGGTTGCAGATGATGCCCCGGTGTTAAGGAAGATATCCGGTGAGTCCCTCTGGACTATAGGGCTTTTCGGCACTTCGGTCCCAGGTACAAACTTCAATGGCGAACTTGGCTTTGAGGCAGGTTTGTCTTATCAAATGCCAACCTATGCTGTAGAAACCGAGCTTCGGATGACCGGCGGCGAATCTGGGAATGATAGTTTCGTTTTTGTCACTTGGTCGATTGGTGGTCGTTACTTCTTCAGCAAACGAAATATCTCCCCTTATGTAGGAGGCGGATTAGCCCTAGCTGGTGTTAACTATGAAACGAGAATAGAAAGAGAATATGACCGGTTCTGGGGCGGGTCTTACTACGATTCTAAGTCAGAAGGGGATACTGGCATGGGGGGCTATGTCATCGGTGGAGTAGAGATGCTACGTCTCTCCCGGAATCGCTTGACACTTGAATTACGAGTAGATAGAACTTTATTTCGGTTGCCAACCCAAGATGTGATGCCAATAACACTGGGTATCTTCTTTTCCAGTAATCATATTCTGGGTGATTTTGGACTGTTTTGATTTCAGAACCGAAGTGCCTCAAACCTTTTGACCCAGAAGGAGATTTTTTCGTGAAAATTAAGTTAATGTCCCTATCACCATTTTTGGCATTTTTAATGGCGGGGCTTATCTTTAGCTCACCTTTTGTGTCCCTCGCTCAACAAAATTTAGTGCAAGCTAAAGCCATAGCCGCTGCTGAACGAGATGCTGCAGACCATGTCAATAAGTCTGTTTGGCTCTGGGCAGGCTGTCTGGGTAATATAGTTGTGTGGGCTATTGCCAGTGCCTATGAACCCAATCCACCAGCAGTGGCTCTCTTAGGGAAGTCGCCAGAATATGTCGCTGTTTATACAGATGCTTATAGGGCAGAAGTCCGTAAAATTCGGACCAGCGGAGTTAAATTGGGGTGTGCTGCTTGGGCTGCTGCTTGCTGCCTCGTATACGGGCTTCCGAGCGTAGTGGGTCTCCTAGGATCACAGTGAACTTGAAAAGCACCACGGTGGCAATCCCTATACGCTAGCCTCTCTGTGCGTCAAAACATAACAAATGCCTAAAAATCTTCCATTTGCTATAACGTTTCTGTTCACACTCCTTTTCACCGACGCACTCCAGGCAGTGCCGTTAAAAACTCTCTCTCTCGACTTTACGCGTGAGTTGACCGAGAAAGACAAAACGGAGCACATCACCGGCACACTCCATTACGACGCAAAAGCCACGCGGGTTGTCGTTGAAGTCACCCAACCGCTCAAGCAAATAATGGTTGTGAAGGACAAGGTGCTGGAGATCTATTATCCTGTGGAAAAACAGGCGTTCCGTTTTATCTCCGAAGGGCGGATTCTACTCCCGTTTGTTGAATCCATCGTTCAGTCTACGCAAGCGGAGCACGGATTGACAACGATCGGGTATACTTTGGAAAAGCACGATATCGTAGACAAGGTGCTCTATAGCTACTGGAGTCCTCCTAAGAAAGCGAAAGACCAACTCGGGGTTATTATCTTAGGGATGCAGGACGACAGACTTATCTCTGCTGAGGTTAAGAATCCGAAAGGACATATCATCGCCAGATCACACTACCAAAACCACAGCAAAGTCGGCATGAACTATGTTCCGATGATGGTTACTTCCAGTACGTATGGTGAGAAATCTGAAGTCCTTCAATACGAACGGGTTGTCTATAGCAACCCACAGGTAAACGCGGATCCACGAAATCCAATATTCAATTTCACGATTCCTGAATCGATAGAGGTTAAAGAGATCAAATGGTAAACCGTCTCGTTCTTTGCTGTATATTCTGTTTGTCCGTTGTTTTTTTTGGTTCACCTACGTTTGCGGGTGAAGCAGTCGACTTGGCGTTTATCCGAAAAGTCAATCCGGTTATGAAATCGAAACCCCGAGAGGTTATCCGCTTTAATCCGGAGGAAGCCTCGGAATTGAAGTTTGTCGCGACGGGGTTGATCCGGCTTTACCAGGAGTTTGTCTCCAGCCAGGATGGTCCAACATGCAACTTCCATCCGACATGTTCTCGCTTCGGCATGGCGTGTATACAGGAATATGGCGTCTTGCGAGGGATATTGCTTACGGCGGATAGACTCCTCCGGTGCAACGGTTCGCAGGCGCAGCATTACCACAAAGACGGCGTAACGGGGAAATACATTGACCCTGTTTCAGACTATGCAACACTGAAATAGTTCCACATCTATACCATCTGGTAGGGGCTTTCACCCAACCGCACCGGACCGAAGCAATAAACATTGTCAAAAGTCGAATTTGACTCCGTTCAATTTGGGGAAATCTGTTCCTTATATTACATTGCAAAAACACTTACGGCGATATGAACACCACGCAAATACCCAAGTTCCTTCTCATAATCTTCCTTACTCTTACACTTCTATCCTTCGTAGCCGCTGAAGAACCCGTTGAATACTACGCTCCTGAAAACGTCCGCAAATTCGCCGATTTTCTGTATGAACAAGGCGATTACCTCCGCGCCGCGGGTGAATACGAACGCTACCTTTTTTATCAACCACGCGAAAGTGAGAAGATACGTTATAAAATTGCTATCTGCTATCGTTTTGCCGGTCAAACCGAGCAAGCCATCCAGAATTTTCACAGGCTCTTACGGACGCACCCTGAAGGTCGATTTATAAGCCGTGCCTACTATCAAATCGGCGCGACCTACTTTCTGACGGATCAGTTTGGACAGGCTGCACTATTTCTACAGGAGACGCTGCCGCGTATAACGGATACACCGCAACACGCCGAAGCCGAGCAACTGATTGGGCTTTCTTATCTGATGCAGAAACAGTGGTCTGAAGCGGGGGAGGTCTTCAAGACGTTGCAGGGGTCGGAGGTGAATTCAGTCAGCCAAAAGGCAATAGTATATCACAATTACGCAGAAGCAGGTGCCGACCTACCCACTCGTAGTCCGTTTTTAGCTGGGATCCTCTCTACAATTGTTCCCGGAGCTGGACGACTCTATACAGGAAAACTTGGCGATGCGTTTACCTCTTTGTTCCTCGTTGGCATCACAGGTTGGCAGGCTTATGACGGTTTCCAGAGAGATGGTCTTTCGTCGGCAAAAGGATGGGCGTTAGGTACACTCAGTGGCATCTTCTATGTCGGCAACATCTACGGCTCAGTTATTTCAGCCCGTCTTCACAACCGCCACGTAGCGGACGAATTTTTATCAACATTATCTATCGAATTGCCGTATTGATTGAGGACACCGCTGCACTGAATTCAACGCCTTGGGACGAATTCTGGTTGTGCGACTTGCATACAAAGTGGTGGTAACCCTGCCGTGATAGCTTCAACGTCATCTGTAACCATTCTCCCGATGTCGAAAAGCGCATGATCGATGGCACCCGCCATGTGACAGGTGAGTATTGTATTTTCGGTCTCTCGGACTGGATGATCGGGCGGTGGCGGTTCTTCAGGATAAACATCAATCGTCGCTCGAAATTTATCTGCGTTTGTTAATTCAAGGAGCGCGTCGAAATCAACAAGATGCGAACGGCTCGCTAAGACGAGTACTGCCCCCGGCTTAATCTGGGTCAGTTTTTCGTAAGTGAGGAGTTCCCTGTTTTCCAGTGTTGGAATCGCCAAGACGAAGGTGACATCGCACGTTTGCAGCAGTTCCTCCAGTCCCATCGGATGTATCTCCTGCTGTTGTAGATATGTGTCAGGAAGCCATGGATCGTAGGCATGGAGTTCACATTTGAAAGGTGCCAATAGCAGTCGCAGTTCCCGTGCGAGGTTTCCATAGCCGATGATACCCACCTTTGCATTATAGAGCGTGCAAATATCGGCTTGCCCGCGCCATCCCCATTCCTCTTCACCACGACGCATACGCCGATCCGCATCGACGATATTCCGTAAGGCAGCCAAGGCGTGTCCCAATGCCATCTCAGCAACCATTTTCGCGAAAGCCGGTGCGCAACTCAGCACACGTATACTCCGTCTAAAGCAGGTTTGGTAGTCAACCTGTCCTTTTCTCGGATGTGCCCCGCCCACCTCCATAATAGCCTTCAGATGCGGTGCTACATTTTCGTCAACGTCGCCGACACCGTAACTGGGGATACCGATGAGAATTGATGCCTCTTTTTTCGCTTCACTCCACGCATCTTCGGGCATCTGCTCATCTACTCCCCAGATAACTTCAACAGTCTTCCCAAGGCGTTGCAAATCTGCTTGTGTGAAAATTGTATTGAGTTGTCGCACTGGACGCGTATGCAAAATCGCTTTTAACATTATCAGTCCTCTCTTTTTACTTTAAAAGAATCTCGCCGTCAAAGTCTGGGATTTCATGATGCAGCTGACGATTACCGCTGTTGACCCCAACAGTGATGTTATTGAAAGTAACAGTCTGCTTAGAACCGCTGCGATTATACACCACCCAACCGTTTTCAAACGCGCGAACATAGAAGCCTTTCACGCCTTGATACTGAACTGCTTTCTCTTGGATGGGTTGTCCAAGATCCACGTCCCAAAAATCATACCAGTTGTGTAGATGGTCGGGGACAGGTATCGCATTATCATCACCAAAGAGAACGTAACCGTCTGAATGTGTTAGGCTCAGCGTAGTAATCATACGCATCCACTGTAGGTTTTCTTCGCTGTTTCTCTCCGTGACCCGTGTTTTGAGGTCTCCCATGTAATCTGTGACCACGCGCCAACCCTCTAAGCAATTGATTCTCGGTTCTCTAAGGCGTTGTTCCGCCCACAGTAGCGTTTCTTCCATCTGTAGAATCTGATCAAGGTTATATCCTTTGCGATATTCTGATTTATAACATTCCATGAAGATACCATTCACATAAGGCGCGGATTTTGGAATCTGACGCATATTCGCGTTGACGAGGATTAGGAAGTCGTCCCCGACGTGTTCCCGAATCTTGCGTAAGATCGACAGTCTCGCTTTTAACTCAGTCTCTCGTGTGAGAATAGTGTCCGACCAGTCATCAACACCGATTGAACTGGTCGCGCCGTCTTCGTTCCACCAATCCAGCATGATGCCATCAAAGAGTCCAGAATCGTTTAAGGCAATTGCTTGGTTGACCATCAGATTTTGCATATCTGGATTCGTAAAGTCTATGAGATAACTCAGGACAGTATCGTTTTCGTCAATCTTCCCATCCCCATTTGTATCTTCACCCCAACCGATAACGGGTTCGTCGTTCTTGTCCTTGAGCCAGTAAGGTGAGTCTGGTGGGTAGAAGCCGACCTCCCACCAGTTTTCCACCTGTGTTTCGTTTTCCCGCGAGAGATATTTCGCGTCTCTGCATCGGATCTCAACAAGCAGTAGAAGATAGGGGTTTAAGGATAATAGTTGCTGTTTTCTTTGACGCGCGGCATTGAGTTGATCTGGGTTCAAACCTGTCGCCATACCTTGATAAGGCTGCTGTTCTGATATATTCCAAGGAATTCTTAACAATGAGTAAGGATCGTGGAAAATGAGATCGTGTCGGGCGAGGCGATGGAGTTCATCTTCATCGGGGCGATTTTCAATGCCGTTCCACGCCTGAAAGATTGAAGGATAATTTCTCATATATCTTTTTTCCTTAGGACTTTTTTGTGCGTCCGCGATATTTGACGCTATTGTCCCAAGAATGAAGAGGAGTATAAAACATTTAATTCTAAATGTTTCCACGGTCTTAAGTGCCCTTTCTCTCGCGCTAATCTGACAGATATTAACAGGAAAACTAACGTTAGCCAGTGTAGAACGTTGATAGCGTTTGGCATAATAAAATTTTTCCTCCTTAAGTGTGATTTGGCATTTTAGCATGGATCGGTCTAATCTGCAATTCAAAAATGGGAATACTGTCTTAACAGAATTGTTCTTGCCTTATTTCTCTTTGGCGTTATACTGAATTCATAAAAAACACGAGACAACGGAGTAGGACTTGGTATGCAATACATATCACAGCAAAATGATTGGTTGGTTCACCCCTTTGATCAGCCTGCTTCAATAGAAGAAACAGACAATCGGCTTATTCTCAACAACGGTCTCATTCAGCGAACGTTCATCATTTCACCTAATTTCGCAACAGTCGATTATACCAATCAAATTACCGGTAGTAGTCTTCTCCGTGGCATCAAACCAGAGGCGGTGCTTACGATGAACGGACACCAATTTGAGGTAGGTGGGTTGAAAGGGCAGCCCGACTACGCTTATCTTGATTCGGATTGGATCACGGACTTGACGAGTGCCGAAAACGCGGTATCTATATCAATTCGCCAGATCGGTATTACCTCAACGGCGCAAACAAATGCGGTATGGGCTATCGCGAAACGAATTTCAGTTTGCCCCGCGAGCAGCAAATTCTAATTGCCCGGCAGAATATCTACGATGGAACTTATGAAAAGACACCGAGTATGGGCTGGATGTTCGTCCCTTTGGTGGAGTACCACGGTGGTGGAGAAGCCGCAACATTTGAACCGCTTTGCGAACACCTTGATGACTATGAATCACATCTTGCGCAGAACTTCGGTAGTGGTGTGATTGCGTGCTATCGCGGTCCCCGGCTTTTTGATACTGAAGAGACGAAAGCGGTCGTTAAGAAATGGGTTGACTTCTATAAAAGGTATCGCACGATATTGGAGTCTGACCTGATTCACGTGCGTCGCCCGGATGGGAGTTCCGTTGATTGTGTACTCCACGCCAACGCGCAGATCAATCCCTGTGGATTAGCGATGCTCTATAATCCAACTCGGACGATGCAGCAGATGACTTTGAAATTGCCTCTCTATTATACTGGATTGTCTGAAATTGCCAAGATTCGTGAAAGAGAAGGGGAACCCAAACAGTACATCATCGATCGGAATTACAACGTTGAGATTCCGATTAAGATGCAGCCCAAAAGCGTTAATTATCTCGTGATTGAACCTGATTGAATTCGATAGTTCGTGACGAAAACAGCGTAATCCGTGGTGGGATTGCGCTCGATTAGCCCCTACATTTACAAATGGAGGTAAAAATGAGATTCATCCAATCAGCAAAAGCGATATTGGTATACGTGATGCTGGTCTGCATCAGTTTCATGATTCCAAATCTAAGTTCTGCCAAACTCGATGCAGACGCACTTTTGGGAATATGGTTCTTTGATGAAGGTAAAGGGGGTGAGGCAAAAGATGCTTCCGAGAATGGCAATGATGGAAAGGTTGTTGATGCCCAATGGGTCGATGGCATGTTTGAAGGGGCTTTAAAGTTTGAGGGGGGTGCCCATGTTGCTGTCGGTGATTTCTCTGACTATGAGGATGAAGTGTCGATCGTCGCTTTGATTAAAACACCAGCCGCCCCCGCATGGTCTGACATCATCGTAGGTCCCTGCGGCGATGTTATCTTGACATTAAGGGACCACAAATTAAATTTCGCTGGACAGTGTGCCCAACCGATACCCCATAATACGTGGTCTACGTCCTTGTTGAACGATGATAAGTGGCATCAGATTGCAGGCACGTATGATGGTAAGGAAGTAAAGGTCTATGTTGATGGCGAAGAAGAGGCATCTAATGCTGCCGCAGGTCCGTTTATAGCGGGAGCTAAGTATATCGGTTCCAGAGACGACAAACAAGAGGCATTCACAGGTCTTATTGATGAGATCGCATTTTTCAATGTCGCACTCTCAGGGGCTGATGTGAAAGCGATTGCTGACAGTGGATTATCTGTCGCACTCGGTTTTGCTGCGGTTTCTCCGCAAGCGAAACTGACCACGACTTGGGCGAAATTGAAAAGCGAAACGATAGACCGCTAAAGGTATCAACTGCACGTATTGCCTCGCAGTGAGAGTCGTTTGGGTTGAATGGAAAGAACCCGATTTCAATACGTCAAACTCATGTTTTTCTGAACAAATTCAGCCCTCATTTGCCTAATCTAAATGAAGAGCGTATACTTCCCACAGAAATTTTCAATGCTTAGAGAGGTGAATGATGAGACCAATACATGTTATCATAGGGCTTTTTGCTTGTATACTGACGCTGTCAACAATAGTTGTAATGAATAGTTGGACCCAGAGTGAATTGTCGGTAGACGAAAAACGGTTCGATCTTGATCAGAGTGATGAACTTAGTGAATCCGAAAAGCAACTTATGTTTCGGGTGATGAGACTCGAAGCCGCCAGAGGCAGCAAATTCAGTGCGCAACAGATACGTGAGATGCAAAGTGGAGAGCGCGATAGATCCCGTCGAAGGGGTGGGTTCGGCGGGCGACGCGGTTCCAGGGAGCCTTCAGGACCGCGCTTGGATCCCCAGCAGGTACAATTCACGGACGGCACTGCCACAGTTCCTGACAGAGAGACCTTTGAAAAGTTATCGTATCAAGGAACAGATGTACGTATTGACACGCAACTGACGGGAATTGAATTTGTAAAATTTCAGATTGAAAATACACATACACAAAGTCCGCAACTTTACTTCATGAATACGGAGACCCATCGCTCGCATGGAAGTTTCATGAGAGTTGCTGGTTTGGGACGAGGACAAGGACAGATGCGGGGCGTGCTTAGTTATCGTCCACTCTCCACGGCTCCAAATGGTGAACCGGGAGTCTATACCTTTGAATTTAATCCCAATGATGCATTCCCTTTTGAAGAAATCAAACTTGCGCATGATCTGCTTGTAGCGAAAATGCCGATACTGAAAAATCGGATCGGTTATTGCCCGTTATGGGGGGCGATCGATATTTATGAACGTGAAAAAGCACGCTATGACGCAGCGGAATTCCCTGTCTATTTTGAAGACGATCTCTATGCGAATATCGGCTACCTTCCGCTGAATCAAGCAGCATCGTTCGGTAGACTGCGTATGTTGGAGACTGATGAACGTCCTTCACCGCGTGACATCGTTATCTGCAAGACGTTACCAAACGAAATGTCCCGAGTTGCTGGGGTTATCACTGGTGTGCGTCAAACGCCGCTTTCACACGTTAACCTGCGTGCGGTGCAGGACAAAATTCCAAATGCCTTCATCGCCAAGGCGTGGGAAAACAAGGAGATCGCACCGCTCATCGGTAGATATGTCTACTATGAGGTGAACGCCGACGGTTTTGAGATTAAAGGAGGTAGAGACACACTTCGCCGATTTACGTCCCTCGAAGGCACAGGAACCTGCGCGTGACCTCTCTGCTACGAAGGTTTTACCACTTGACGGTATCGGTTTTGCAGACGCGGCACGTTTCGGTGTGAAGACGGCTAACATAGCAACACTCCGGGCGTTAGGATTCCCCGAAGGCACAGTCCCGAATGGTGTTGGTGTGCCGTTGTACTTTTACGATGCATTCATGAAACACAACGGCTTCTATGCGGAGGCAGAAGCACTGCTCAGAGATTCTGAATTTCAGGATAATTACGACACGAGAGAAGCTAAGCTGAAAGGGTTTAGGGAGCGCATTGAGAAGGCGGAAATGCCGACATGGATGATGGATGCACTTTCGCAAGTACAGAACTCGTTTCCAGAGGGTACATCCCTCCGATGCAGATCCAGCACAAACAATGAGGATTTACCCGATTTCAGTGGAGCAGGCTTGTATGATTCCTACACACATCATCCAGAAGAAGGGCACCTCTCCAAGTCGATTAAACAGGTATTTGCAAGCCTTTGGAATTTCCGGGCATTTGAAGCACGCGAATTCTATCGTATTAACCACTTCGCTACGGCTATGGGGGTACTTGTCCATCCCAATTTTGCAAACGAATTGGCGAATGGGGTTGCTGTAACCGATGATGTCGTTTATCAAACGGTAGGAAATTACTACCTCAATACCCAGGTCGGTGAGGATCTCGTAACGAATCCTGAACAGCAATCCATTCCTGAAGAAGTTCTCATGGATTGGTGGGACAGCACTAACTATCGCACAGAAGACAACAAACGAATCTTAACGGATGCTTATCTGCATGAACTAAGTCGTTATCTCATGGTAATACACAACAAATTCAGTCAGTTATACGGTCCCGCTGGACAAACGGCAGATTTCGCTATGGAGATTGAGTTCAAGATTACAAACGAGGGCAAGCTCTCGATTAAGCAGGCGAGACCGTGGGCACAGTGAGTTACTTTCCCCAACCAATGTAGGCTCGGTTTCCAAACCGCGCCTATTGGTCGTGTATCACAAGAAACCCTTGCCGTTAGCGTTACTGGGCTTCCATCCGGTAGGTCCAGGCACCTTAGAACCCACCACCAAACCCATTACCACCACGTCTACGGCCACCGCCAGCCCCACTGTTGCCACGCCCGCGACTACTGCCAAAGGCAGCACCTCCGGTTTCAGGCAATTCTAAATGAGGTAGTTTAATACTGGCAAACGCGTCACGCTGTGCGTCGTTAAGCACCGCTTGGATTTCAGTTACTAATGTGTTGATCTGATTCATAAACCTGGTCCGTTGTTTATAGAATTCTTGAATTTTGGTCTGAAACTCAGTGCCGCGTGTTCCGCTTCCTTGTCTATTTCTGCGCATTCCGCCACCACCGAGACTACCGTTGGCACTTAACTGATTTCGTCTCCCTTGCATTTCAGACTCAAGCGTTCTTTTCGCAGATTCGTACTCCTCAACGATTGCTGCAATTTTCTTGACCTTTGGCTTAATCGTTTCGTGTTGTGTTTTGGTGAAGTTAAGTTTCGTTGAAGTCTCGTTGATATCCAGCAACTTCGTGCTGCTACATCCAGATATGACAAACACTGTGAGTGTAAAGAGAAGGGTCGTGTATAGGGTTCTACATTTCATTTTATTTTATTTCCTTTTGATTCTTTATAGTAAAATCCAAAAATATGTTTACAGTTCGTCAGTGAACAAGAGCCCACCGCCGCTGGCGAGGTTTCTAATCTCGCCCTTGCGTTGGTGTATAAGTAATTACGGGTTTTACTATAATAGGGATAGAAATCGTTGCGCGCAACGAACATGATCTATAGTAAAGTCCGAAAATATGTGAAAATTGGGATTTGGATGTCTCTGGCCTCGCCGATAAATGTCCGGACGATGCCTAAGTTCTGACTAATTCGCTTTTTTAAATTCACTCCAGATTGAGAT
>JAGWBV010000040.1 GCA_021295715.1 Candidatus Poribacteria bacterium
CACTGCGAGGCAATACGCGCATCAGCGTTGATTCCCTACGATGCCATGAGCAGTGTTTTCTTAAATTGACGGCTATGGTGCGGAATGTAATACAAGGAACGGATTTAGTCTATTCGTAGACGAAATCCCCTAACCGCATCGATTCTCAAGGGCACACTTAATTGTGGATTTTACTATATAATTCCCTATAGTTGAGGGAGACGTGACCGAAATACCACTACGCGCAAACAACATCAGACCAAAAAATAAAAAATATATAAACAATGAAGGAGTTCGCTATGGCAAAAAAGATAGGTGTTCTAACAGGTGGAGGCGATACAAGTGCTCTTAACGCCACCCTTAAAGGCATTGCGTTGAAAGCCGAGGAACTCGGTTTTGAACTCATCGGACTCATGGAAGGGTGGCGTGGCGTTTTGGAGGGTGGACGCTACTTTACGCTAACACCTGACTTGATTGATGAAAACCGGGGTGGGACGCTGTTAAAAAGCTCACGCACGAACCTGATTAAAGATGGCAAATTAGATGAAGCCGTCAGTAATCTGAAAAAACTGGACATCAGTGGTCTTATCCCGATCGGTGGCGATGATACTCTGACGGTCGGGACCGCACTGTCGGATCAATTTACGACCACATTCGTCACCAAAACAATTGATAACGATGTGGGTATCAATCCACCTGAAGGGGATGCCGTCGATTACTCGAAGATGGTGAACTATTTCTGTCCCGGTTTCCCTTCATCTGCAAACAGCGTTATCAACTACGTCCAAGATCTGCGGACAACCACCTACTCCCACGATCGTGTGATTGTTGTTGAAGCGATGGGGAGAGATGCAGGTTGGTTGACCTTATCCGCCGCTTATGGACTCGCGGATCTTATCGTTGTTCCAGAAGTGCCGTATCAACCGGAGAGATTGGCGGAAGCGATTCGTGAAAAACACGCAGCACAAGGGAACGTCATCGTTGTCGTGTCGGAAGGGATTCGGAACGATGCTGGGGAATTGATGATTACTTCACAGGCGGAACTCGATGCTTTTGGGCATACCAAACCCGGAGGGTGTTCAGAAATTATCGTTGAGACGATGAAAAAACTGCTTCCCGAAATTTCAAGTTCCGCTTTCCGGGCATTGATACTCGGTTATCTCCAGCGGTGCGGTAGCCCGATACCCCTGGACAGAGACATCGCTATGAAGGCGGGTGCGATGGCGGTGCAGGCACTCTCAGACGGGATGTTCAACGGTGTTGCGACGATTACACGGACAGAGGTCGGCATTGAACCGACCCTATTGCCGTTAGATCAAGTGCTGAAACGGGATGCCTCCGGACATGTTATGCGGAGGAGTCTCGATCTACGGTTCTACGACGCGGAACGGTATCAGATATCTCCAGCGGGGGTAGGATATTTTCGGCCGATGTTCGGCGACTTACCACACCCAGAATTGTCATTAGATGATCGATTGGCACTGGGTGCTCGGTTGATTGAGATTGGGGAGATTGGATAATAACTGGGAAACGTAAATAAAACGTAGGCGCGATTTTAAACCGCGCCTTTAATTTTGCGTGTAAATGCTTTTTCCTTCGCCGTAGTAAGAATCGTAGATGTGCTGATAAACCGCTTCAGACTTCCGACTAAATAGTTCTGGTGTGTAAGGTAGCGGTAGTTCATCATCAAGTATGTTGCTAACAGTCTCTTTGACTTCAGCTTTCGACTGTGTCCGTTTCCGCCAATCCGAGCCCAACTTCTCTTGCTTGAGTGTCTCAAGCAATCTTCTCACAGCCGTTTTCACTTCCTCTTTCTCAGGGACAGTCAGATGCGGTTCGCGTCGTGTCAGAATATCTAACACTGCCAATTCCTCTTCGGAGAGATCTTCGGTAGTAGTGCGCTAATCTTCTTGATGGAGTTCATCAGCGAAGTCAAAAAGCTGCTCGAAGTAATCTTGGACACCAAGGGTGCCTCCGTTGTATTCTGCAATCATCTGCTCAAATTTTTCCTGATAATCCATTCGACTCCTGTTGAGGCGAATCATCGAAGCGAGTTTGGCGTTGATTGCACCTCTGAGTCTTTCTGCCTCAATGCGTTTATGTTCTGTACCGAATTGTTCCCTTAACTGCTCAAAATCAATTTGGCTTAAATCTACCTGTGCAGCTTCCAATGATTCTGCACTTTGTCGAACATCTTGACAGCGGTGGCTTTATCAATTGAGATGACCATGCCTTTCCCTTGATAGCCTCTGCCCATAAAGTGAGCGACTATATCTTTGGCGATGGTCTCTAATCGATCCTCTCGCGTGATGAGATGATATTCTCTGGCAAATTCGTATTCTAGTGCTGTGTCACGCCTAAAATGATGGATGTGGGCAGCCACAAGGGACTGCCCCTACAGGGAAAATCCCTTCAACCCAACTGACAATACTATCCACGTAGCGAAAATCTTCTGATGTATTCTCATGCCAACCCCAAAGTATGTCTGGGACATTCACACCGTAAGGATTGAGTTTTAAGGATTCCTGAATATCTTGTGTAATAGGAGAGAATCTATTAGGATTCGTTCGTATGTGGTCTGGTTGAAAGTCATAAAATTCCCATCCCTGAATAAACTTTGCTAAGGCACTCGTAGTGGGTTTATAGCCATAATCACCAGCCGACCTCAACGCGAGTTTATTGGATTTATATGTCGTTGTATTCTTGTCATCTTCATCCTTAACTTTACCCTCTCCACTTTGAACTGAGATAACCTCGACCTTATGAACCAATAATGCCTCGTCAATAGTAAGTTTTTCATCCTTAGATTTAAATTCTAATTTATATCGAACGGGTTTCTTCTTCACTTTGACGTGTAATTCGCATTTGATGTCATTTGCCCCACCTGCCTAACCCCTATCTTGGATAAAATCAGCCGTTGTGGGAGGTGTTTCAAATCTCAACATACTGTTGAGAAGACGTAGAGATCTCAAGGTGTTGGATTTTCCACTGGCATTGGGACCAACGAGAACCGTCAAAGGCTTCAGTGGAAGCGTAACGTTCCGCAAGCTTAGGTAATTTTCGATATGAACTCTAAAAACGCTTTCTGTTCGGACATGGGCTTCGCCTTTATATCGGGATTCAACCTTCGGGGCATCTCAGTTTTCAAGGTTCAAGAGGGCCTGCGTAAACTCATCGATGCCTCATGAAAACTGTAGGAGAAAGTCTCTTGCTGTGACGATCTGTATGTTCCGATAGTTTCCAAGTGGTAACAGGTGCCGGCGATCTCCAGTAACAATATGAGTGGTCGCACCGACAACAGCACATTCAATAATTTCGTCGTCGTCCGGATCAACGGTAGCACCTTTGAGCGCGTTGGTAATCTTGACGAGCCTCAGGAAACCGCGGAGATCTTCAAGCGTATCCACCGTTTCGGCAGGCGAAAAATTAAGTTTTGTTGGGAGTTTATCTTCCAATTCTCCCAGTATTTCTGTGCAGGTTAATCCTTCAACGTTTCCTTGGCGTGCTAATTCAAGGCATCGTCCCGGGGTTCCTCCCCAACCAATACTGGACAACAAAATATTTGTATCGTAAACAACTACCGGGAGCATTCACGATCCTCGTGGATGAGATCGTCGACAAATTCCTCGCGATCGGTTTCAAGCATTGCGTCCCAATCTAAACCTCGTGCGGCGCATAATTTCCGAAATTGGGCTTCTGCATAGTCCATACGTGCCGCCCGATCAGGATCTTCAATTCCCAGATGCGCTCTCCACAACCGCGACTCAAGTTCCTGAACCCCCGGCGCGAAAAATACTTTGCCAGCAAAACCGGGGTCGGCAACAATCCGTTTAATCTGATCGATGAGTCCCCCTAATTCCTGTAGGTGTTGACGCGTTAACATTGAACTATCGCTATCGAGAAAGAAAATAACGTAGTCATCCTGCTTCAGGTAATCCCGAACTGCTTTTTGAAGTTTGCCATTCAAAGCTGCCTTACCCTTCCTATTGGGCATTAAGAATCCTTTGCTACCCACTGTTTGGACCGACAGATCATTGAATTTCAAGTTTGTCGCCAAACTATCTACCAAAGATTTGAGGGCTTCCGCATCATAATCGGATTCCACAGTCCATATTCTCACGCGTGCCATGCCGGTTCCTCCATTAAGTCTTATCGTATGAAAAACGGCACTATCAACTCCAAAGTCTATAATCCAACCGTCCCCTCACAAAATTTTTCAATTACGATTTCAATACCGACCCGTGTGCCTTTAATCCGAATCGTTTTTGGGTTGACAAACTCAAAGACACTCGCAAGTTCCATGATAGTCTCCCTCCTAAATAAGTCAGGACTTACGCAATGCACAGTCTTTTCGTCTACAAACCGCTACTTTTTGGTAAAATGCTTGTATCTACAAGAGACCTGTGCTCGTAGTGAGGCGATATATCGCCTCTCTGCGTAAGTCCTATAAGTTTTTCAGCTTTATTATAGTAACCCAAGTTGCTACGTACAAGATTTTAGATGTGCAGCCCCGTTTTTCGTTGAAAATGGTTCATGATTCGCAGGAGTTTCGTAGCGTATCCTGTTGGGTTAGGGACGCGCAGGCACAGACTAACAGTCTATGCTACAACAACTACAATCTAATAGATACTTATACAAAGAGGCAATTTAGGTTATTATATCATATCCTCCAGATGTTTACCAAATTTTATACAATGTCTTATCCTACACAGATACCGCTCCTATGGGGTTGAAGGGGGATTGCGGGATAAATTGGTTTCTGATGTGGACAAGCCTGTAATCCTGATTCAGACGAATCGGTTTCCATCAGCAGTCAGTAGTCGGGAATCGGAGTTCCCTCCTGCCGGCGGGTGCCACAGAGGAAAGACTTTACAACGTTGTAGAACGCTATTTTCTCATCCGCTCGACGCGAAGGGAAATTCTTTCGCAACCACGAACCTGTCGTCGGTTTCAGAGGAGCGGTAGATGAGACAGAGGGTGGCAATCTCACATCGGACTGGCTGCCATTCGGTTTGGAGTCGCTCCTGTTCGGTGCGAAGGGATCGATGAGAAAATTGTCCAACGGAGAGGTGTGGATGAAATCCACCCGCAAATCGCGCTGTATCGTCATAGTCGGGAAGGTGGTGCTGGAGTATGGTGTGTAACTGCACGATTTCGTCTGTAGGTTCGGGGACCAAGAACATGGTAGCCGATTTACGATGTTTGAAAGCATCGAAGCGTGTGAACGCAATGGAGAACGGGGATACCTGTCGCGCGGCTTTTGTGAGTATACGGATAGCCGACTCGAAATCGTGGCGTTCCGCGAAGGGATAGAGCAGCGTTATATGTGGCATCCATCGCACGAAGTTACGGTCATGAATTCGCCGAATGGCTTGGATGGGTGATTGCACAGATTCAGGCGGGATGAGGACAACAGCAGTGGTGTGAGTCTTGTTATGCATATTTTACTTTTGTTCATCTGAGTATCACTCCATTACATACGCTGTGGTTTTTGGATACTCTGAGCCTCTTCCTTAAGATCAAGACGCAAGCCTGCAACAACGGCGCAGGGCTTTTGCTGGGGTGTTTCTTCAACTCTACGGAACGGAACATGAATATCCTAACTTGCCTGACCGAACCGCAAGGAATAATCAAAAATTAGTGACTAACGGACATCCCCCAGCGTCCGCCATCTACGTGTATCGTTTGTCCTGTGATGTAAGATGCATCGTCGCTCAGGAGGAAGGCGATAGCGGACGCGATCTCTTCCGGCGCGGCAAGCCGTTTCATGATACACGAAGAAATCGTTAATTCCGCTAATGCCTTTTTCTCAGCTGCCGGATCCGCGGCACTACCAAAGTGCATCTCCGTCACGATCCAGCCCGGGGCGACGGCGTTAACGCGAATACCGTATTCGATAAATTCGTATGCCATTGTTTTCGTGACAGAGACCAGTGCCGCTTTAATGGCATCGTAGACCCACTGTCCGGGTCTGCCAAGAAATCCGCCCTCTGATGAGAGGTTGACGATAGCACCCCCCTCGTTCTTCAACAACGGCAGTAACAACTGCGTAGTCAATACCCATCCTCGAAGACCGGTTGCGGTTTCGAGGTCCCAATTCGGTAACCACTCCCCATTTTCAATTTTACCCGTCCTCAAGATAGCAGCATTATTGACGAGGATGTGAAGCGTAGAAAACTTTTCGGTGACGGCGTGCACAGCAGCGCGGACACTTTCGTCATCGGCAAGATCAATGCCTATGTAGAGTGCCTTTCCGCCCGTTTCTTGGATTTCTGCGACTGCCTGCTGCGCCATTTCGGCATTGTTATCGGCGATGATGACGTGTGCACCTTCGGATGCGAGGCGATTCGCCGTTGCTCTACCGATACCGGAGGCACCACCTGTGATGAGAGCAACCTTATCTGTAAAACGGATTGTTCCTAACGAATTGGTTTGCATCTGTTGCTAAGCCTTTTGATGTATGGATTCGCGTTGAAGTTCATAGACCGACAGACATTCCCCAACGTCCGCCATCTACATGTATGGTTTGCCCTGTGATGTAGGAGGCATCATCGCTAAGGAGAAAAGCGATTGATGATGCGATCTCTTCCGGTCCACAGCGGCGTTTCATAATGCAAGAATTGATCGCGGTCTCCTCCAATTCCTTCTTGCGTGCGGCAGGATCCGGTGCTCTCCCGAAGTGCATCTCTGTGACAACCCAGCCAGGGGCAACGGCGTTAACGCGAATACCGTATTCCACGAATTCGTATGCCATTGTTTTTGTGAGGGAGACCAACGCGGATTTAATCGCATCGTAGACCCATCCGCCGGGTCTGCCGAGATAACCACCCTCTGAGGAGAGATTGACGATCGCAGCCCCTTCCTGTTTCAAAAGCGGTAACAGGTGCTGCGTGATGACGACCCAGCCTCGGAGCCCGATTGCGGTTTCGGGTTGCCAATTTGGAAGCCATCCCCCGTCTTCAATTTTACCACCTCTCGCAATAGCGGCGTTATTGACGAGGATATGAAGCGCGGAAAACTTTTCAGCGACTTCATTTGCAGCCGCTTGGACACTTTCGTCATCTGCGAGATCGACTTCTATAAAAAGTGCCTTTCCGCCTGCTTCTTGGATTTCTGCGACTGCCTGCTGCGCCATTTCGGTGTTTTTATCGGCGATGATGACATGCGCGCCTTCAGCGGAGAGACGGTTCGCCGTTGCTCTACCGATGCCGGAGGCACCGCCGGTTATCAACGCGACTTTATCTGTGAAACGGATTGTTCCCCATTGGTTTGTTTGCATGATGTTGTGAGTCCTTTTGTTGAGCCGTCAGCAATCGGTTTCCATCGGCAGTCAGCGATCAGGGGTGGTTCCGGTGCGGTTAGGCGAAAGACCCTACTGGGTTTGGGTTACACACCTGCAGCGAATCCACCATCAACGAGCAGAGAAGCACCCGTGACCCACTCAGCATCGTCGGAAGCGAGAAAGATTACAGCACGCCCGATGTCTCTTGGTAGACCGAAACGCGGCATAGCGGTTTTCTCTAATGCTTCGTCAATCTGCTCCGGGGTGAGGTAGTCCTGAATTGCCGTCTCGATATAGCCCGGACAGATGGCGTTGACGGTTATGCCGAACTGTCCGATTTCTAATGCTATATCTCGGACCATGTTGACGATAGCGGCTTTCGCGGGAGCATACGCGGGTCCTGCTCCGCCGCCATACGCATGGACGGAGGCGATCTGGATAATCCTTCCAAATTTCGATTGTTTCAGGTGTGGAATGGCGAGTTTTGTAGCAACAAAGACGCCGCGGAGATTAACCCCAACGACCCTGTCCCACTCAGCGATTGAGAGTTCCTGCGCGCCGCCGGGGATATGGATACCGGCGTTATTGACGAGAACGTCGAGTCCACCAAAATGCTCAACGGTTCGCTGAATTACGCGTGCAACCTGCGATTCATCGGCGACATCGGCTTCGAGGAAGAGTCCCTCTGCTCCGAGTTTTTCGATTTCTACGACGGTCGGGGTTGTGGTATCGGTTTCGTGGTATTTGCCACGGAGAGGTGTCTCCTGTTTATCAATGACAGTAACCCGCGCCCCCTCACGCGCACATTCGAGTGCGATGCCGCGCCCGATGCCTGAACTCCCACCGGTTATGATAGCGATTCGATCCTTGAGTAGCATTTGGGTCTTTCTCTTTGAAAGTAAAGGGACATCATTAGGTCACAAAAACCCGCTGGTGCCTTATTGTTCCATCCGAAGGCGTAATATGAATTTCAACGTTACGATTTAGTTTCTTCAGGATCATTAGCAATCGCTCCAGAGCGAAATCTGTATCCATCTTCTTCAGGCGAGACACATCACTCCGATTGAGTCCAAAGCGTGCTTCCGCTTTCGCAGGAGTCAGTTTTAGTTCCTCAAGAAGACGGTGGATTGCAAAGGCGAGGTCTACTCTTAGCTGATGGTACTCCGCTTCTTCCTCCGAGAAACCGATGTCTAAAAACACGTTACCAGAACTTTCCTCAATTTTGACTTCTTCACTCATTTTTTTTCTCCATCGTTTCGTCGCTTGGTCCAAGACCCTACCCCTTTGGTATTATACCTTATCTTCCAAAATCTTTACAACGTTTTCGGCAATGCGTTCCTCTAATTGATGTGCCTCGGCATTTAGGATTTCCAATTTCTCGTTGAGTTCACCAAATCGCTCTGCGAAGTCAAAATCATCAGAGGTTTGTTCGGCGACCCCAACATACCGCACAAGGTTGAGACTCCATCCTTGTGCTTCGATTTCCGCAAGAGTCGCCACCTTTAACGATCTTCCGTCAAATCCCCATGCTTTAGCTTGTAGGATGTAGACGGCGTATGGGTTTATCATGGAAAAAAGGTTTGATATTGCCCGAAAAATGTGGTATAATGAGAGTATCAAGTTGGCAGACATGTTTAGCGTAACCGCCCCCTTCCAGTAACGGGTGGGGACCCCGGTTGCGTGTCTGCCTCCCACTAAACAGCGGATAACTGCCTGATACCTGATTCCTATGAAGACAGAAAAATACGAGTTTTATCACCAGTCGAATATTATGCAGATTGGCAATCTGATAGACGATCTGCATAGCGTGCATGTCCATCTCTTATTGTTGCAGAGACGCTATTATCGGATTTATGGTAAGTATGCCTCCCTCTCTCGTATTCTGAAACACATAACGAAGTTGAAACGAACAAGCAAACCGCATTGGAATCACCTCCCGTCGCAAATGATCCAAGACGTTGCGATCCGCATTGATCTGGGTTACCAAGCTTTTTTTGACAACATAGAAGATAGGAAGTTAGGCAAAACGAACCGCAAAGTCGGCAAACCGAAAATCAAGCCGAATCATAAGTATAAGTCAATCACCTTCACACAAGCAGGTTTCAAAATAGAAGGCAATCGATTGAGAATCAATTGTCTGAAAAAGTCCTTCACGTTTTGGAAACACCGTGAGTGGACTGGAAACCCGATAAAGAAAATAACACTCAAACGCGATAATGTAGGCGACTACTATTTGTATCTTATCTGTGAGGATTGCGAACCTTCGGAGAAACTCCCATTGACCGGTAGTGAGGCAGGGGCAGACTTCGGAAGTAAAACATTCCTGACACTTTCAGACGGCATAAAGATAGCGTCGCCAGAGTTCTATAAGCAAAGTCTCAACGCAATCCGTTCGGCAAACAAGGCACTCTCTCGTAAGCAATATCTTTCGAGTGGCTGGTTTGGTGCGAAACGTCATCTCGCCCGTGTTCATAAGGATATAGCCAATCGTAGACGGGATTGGTTCTTCAAGTTGGCACTCCGACTTGTGCGTAAATACGATAAGATTGCCATAGAAACGCTGAACCTCGAGGGTATGAAACGCCTCTGGGGACGCAAAATCTCTGACCTTGCCTTCGGTGAATTCGTCTTGATACTTCGGTGGACGTGTGCCAAATACGGCAAACATTGTTGAAATCAGGTCGCTGGACCCCTACGACAAAGCCCTGTTCGGAGTGTGGACACCTCAACGAAAATCTAATGCTTTCAGATAGACAGTGGACATGTCCTGAATGTGGTTCATACCACGACAGAGACGTAAACGCTGCGATAAACATTTTGCAGGCTGGGGTACCCTGGACCTAAACCAGATAAAGCCGCTCTGATTCGGAATAAGGGTTTCCTGCGGGTGGAGCGACAGTAAGACGGTGGACTCTCTGAGAAAACCGCAGTTGCTATGAAACCGAAGCCCCAACCTTTAGGTTGTGGGTGGTATCACAAATCAAGGGTAGCTGCTGAAGGGAAACATTCTTGCCGATAGCTGACTGCCGAAAGCCATTAGAAATAAGATCTGCCGAGTGAGCTTCCAGAACCGAATGCGTTGTAAGGCACGCCAGCCGGTATGGTTCGGAGTCCCCACGTTTCAGTCGTGGCATCGTAACCGATACCCATCGAAACGGCAGGCTCCTGAATCAGATTCACCTGGAACGTGAAGTCCTGACGGACGCTGTTGTAGGGGGAGTCTTCGCGCTTAATTCCGACACGGTTCCAAGAGATGCGCAGGTTCCAATCGTGGAGATTGCGTGTCATACTAATGCGTTGAGAATAGAATTGTCCTTCAATGGGATAATAGATAAGGCTCATGTCAAATGAGAGGTCTTGGCTAACACGGTAGCGTCCAGTAGCAGTAATAGATCGAGATGCCCGTCGGGACGTATGCCGTTTGCTGAAAGAGTTTCCGATACTGACGTTCCAAGACGGTCGGGTGTAGCGGATATTCGTCCGGAACCCTACCATCTTAAACTGTTTCCCATCGTCGGGATGTGGGTTGGGGTCGTGTGTGAATCGGACGGTCATATTTAGGTTTCGACTCGGAAGCGGGACGAATGTGAAATCACTCTCAATGGGTTCATATTTCCGCCTATACAACGGCTCGAAGTCAGTGAAATCGGCGGTGAGTCGGGTATCAAAATAAAAGATACGGTGTGCCGACTGGCTCCGTCGGGTCTTGATTTCAAAGTTTGTATTGAAGTTATAGGTGAGCCTCTTCCGTTCATAGAAGTAGGTGCTCGGACCGAAAGGATAGAGGCTATCATCTTCGTCAACAGCGGGCTGATAATTGAATCGGAGTGAGGATTGGATTTCGTGTCTCAACTTTCGGAGTCCAGGGATATAACCGACGTTAAAAACCCGGAAAAGTGTGTTTGTAGCGGATCCATTGAAGCTGTAAACGCCTTTTACGATGTTCCTATTTTTGTCTTGGTCTTGGTCGTGCCATATCATATTTGTGTTGAGATCAAGGCTCATTTGGAGTTCCCGCAAGGGTGTAATCAGGAGCGTTGACTGCTTACGAACATCGAATCCGAGGTCCAGCGTCTGTAGGTATACATCTCTCTCCTCTACTTTACCCTTATAGACTTCTCTAAAGAAATTTCCCAATTCAAGATCCAAGTCGAAACTTGTGCTTTCAAGGGTTGGAACGGTGAAAAGTGAGAGAAAAGGTTGCTCAGTTTTGAAATTTTCAGCAACCTCTTCCAGACGATCGTTGAGGCTGCCAAGCAGCGGGAGTGCACTTACTCGCATCCGTGAGAAATTTAAGGTGAATTGTGGCAGTTTCTGAAGCGAGGTAGTGCCTTCATCCGTGAAATCGTGAACGTGTCGGACTTCGAGCCTACCGGTAATATCTCCGATTGTTTCCCGCGAAAACGTGAGATTGTCATTCTCGTCGCGATCGGAGTCAGAGACGGTAGACAAACCGGATCCATAGGTGAGTATTGCGAAAGTGTTCAGCCTGGATTCTCCGGGGAGTTGCAGTTCTTCCTTGAAATTACGGGCTTGCAACTCTGTTCTACCGGTAAAATTGATGGGGCGTCTACCTTCTTCACGGCTATCCCACGGCGTATAGAAAGATTGTGTATGTCCCCATCGCATAATCCACCGTCTACCGATACGTGTTGCGTTCTGCCGCTCGTAGGAATATCGGTCCGCACCGTAGAAGTAAATATCGCCGCGATAGGTTCTCTTTTTATCGACTTTGATGAGTCGAATGGACTTTTTGGTTTGAATGGGACGACTGCTAAATTCACCGGCATATAGCCTTTGTGCATCTGAGGCGACGGCACTCGGATCCTCCCAACGTCCTCGAAAACCGTTTTTCCGATACACTTTCAGTTCATCCTCTTCTTCCGCATCTTCTTCAGTGTTGGGGTCATCGGAAACTGCGTCGTCATCGGACGGCTCGGAAGTCGTCTCGCCTTCCACTTCACCCTCTGACGCGTCCTGTTCTACGCTCTGATTTTCATCAGTATCGTCCACCTCGTCCTGTTCTACGATTTGATTTTCATCAGTATCAGGAGGAGAGTCGTCAGGCTTCAGGCTTTGGCTTTCAGTTCCGTTTTCTGTGTCTGTCCTGTTTTCTATTCTTGTTCCAGCGGTGTCAGATTCGTCGCTGACTGCTTCTTCACTCGCGTCTTCCGATTCACCAGCTTCCTCTATATCTTCCGATTCACCATCTCCCGCGGGTTCTTCAGGTTTAGGGTTCATCACCTCTTCGTAGAAAGTATCCCATTCCGCTTCAAACTGTTCAGCAAGTTCCTCGAAAGTCGGGGTCTCCTCTTTTTCAATCAATTGGAAAATGTAAAGACCTTCGGGCATGGTGATAGGTCTCCGTTCAATAACATCTCCGGGATTCTCTAATCGCCTAACCGCGGAACGCCACGAGGATTCCATCTCATTTAAGAGCAAGCCGTTACCTTCATTCGGTTCGGATAAGGTCGGTTCGGCGATGTCTGCGAATTGCTCAGGGACGTGTATAAGTTGTTCAAATGGCTCACCTTCGTGGGCACGTTTGAGCATGTCATCTGCCAATTCGCGCAGGACGAATTCCGTGTCTTCACTGGCGGTAATAGCGATGTCAATGCGGCGGAGTTTAATTTCGCGTTCGCCATAGACATCAAGCACCCGTTCTGCTTTCAGAATATGGAAGGCAGATTCAGTTTGGACAATGGGACTAATTTCGCCCTCTTGTAGTGCGAACAGGGCTTCCTCTAAAACCGGATCGAGTTTCGGTTTGCCCTCCTCATCAACTTCACCGGGGACGAGAAATCCCATGTCGCCGCCATCGTAACGGGTGTCAAAATGGTCAGAATTGCTTTGTGCGATCTGTGCGAAATCCGCACCTTCTTCTTGGAGCTGCCCGAGGACATCTTCTGCCTTATCTTTCGCACGTTGGACATCATCTTCGGTGATTTTATATTCAATGAAAATCTGGCGTAGCCAATAGCGGTCGTATTCACCATCAAGCCTGTCCTGCAATTCATCCGCTTTATCTTTTAATTTCGTGCGTTGGTTCGGTGTTACATCGGGCGGAATCGGGATATAGATTTCTTGAAACTGGGTATCATTGAATCGGTATTTACCTTCAAACCCGAATCCCTGCCCTCGCTTTGAACTTCTGTCATAGAGCAGTGCCCCATCGTAACGGCGGTTGCGTGCTACAGGTAAGATGATACTGATGTTGGGACCTTGATAACTATCCGTCCCAATTTTAACGATAATCTTCGCAATCTTACCTTTCCGTATGTCCCGCCGAATGACAGGAAAATAGAAGAGCGGAAACCCACCGATACGTAAGACGATATTTTTGGCGATCATCTCCTGATTCATTCGGACAATGACTTCGGACACACTAAAATAGTAGTGTGGATATTTCAGTGAGCAGGTCGTCAGGGATGCACCGCGAATATAGGAGCGATCTTCCTGTATTTTAAAGATTTCACTGCCGCCGAAGTACCATGGGTCGCTGAAGGTAAACCCGTTCCGAGCAATCCCTTTTTTGGTTTCGAGGTTGAACACGAGTTCATCGGAGTAAGTCTCTTCGTCCCCCATTATGAGGTGGACGTTCCCGGAGGCGCGCATGAGGTTTTCGTCGAAATCTGCCCAGATATGGTCTGCCCGGAGAATGACATCCTCGAATTTGATAAGTGCATTCCCATGAATTTGGACGAAATTATCAACCATAGCCATATCGTCGCCATCGCCGATGACCATGCCCTCTTCAGGGACATCAGTTTCCGGGTTCAATCGCTCCGAGGCGGCATCCTCCTCCTGCGTCTGATCCGTAGTAGATTCAGGGGCCTCCGTTTCAGACGCAGGGGGTTCAACGGGTTGTGCCTCTTGCGCAAGAATGGACTGGAGGGGGTAAAGGAGACAGGCAATGACGAGTAAGGTCAGTGCTATACGCTCAATTCTGGGTATTGAGATGCGGAAGGCGTGATGTTGGTTTTTAATTTTACCTTGCGGTTCGGTGAGTTGGGTTTCAGGTTTGAAGTGCCTTTTCGTTGAACCGTCCTCCATTCCATTACAGACTACAAGTTTGGTATTATCTTTAATTTTACCACTGAACGGCGTAGCCTGCAACAACGGCGCAGGCGGATTTAAGGAATACACTTAAAACCGGATGTTCAGTGTTTCTCCGCAAGGTATAATTAAAAATCAATTTTAATGTAAGCGTTTTCAAGGAGTTTGTTGGTGTATGCGTCCCATTCCTCTTGGAACCGCTGCTGGCGGAGTATTGAAGTAATCTGTTGTTTCTCTGTTTCGCTGAGGTTTGGACTATTCCGTTCATCGACTTTAAATATGTGAAGACCGGATTCAGTTTCGTGCGGTTGGCTGTGAGTGCCGGATTCAAGGGCTTCAATGATTGCACGAGTTTTAGGATTCAGTTCGGTCAAGGAGCGGACCCCGAGATCACCGCCGTTCTCTCGCGTCTCAGTATCGTCGGAATGTGCCGATGCGAGTGCATTAAAATCTTCGCCGTTCTCCAGTTTTTTGAAAATTTCAACAATACGCTCGCGTGCTTCTTGTATAGCTTTTTCACTCGGTGTAAGGGGAACGATGAGATACCGAAATGCGATCATCTTATCGGTTTTCATTTCGACAGTGAAAACGTAGAGTCCCTCGTTTCCTTCAACCGGCTCGCTAAATTTGCCAGCCTCCAAGTTTGTGAGCACATCTTGGAATACCTGTGGGAACCTTTTGAGCTCCTCTGTAGTAGCCTCTATGAGAATTCCTGCCTGTGAACTTGGATTTTCCTTAGAGGTATATCGTTGTGCCTCCTCCTCAAACTTCGCACCACCCGTTGTGATTTCATCGATCGATTTTTTTATGGTTTCAAGTGCGGTGTCCCGATCGGCTTGATTCGGTTTAAAGGCAACAAAAATGTGCCGCAAATGCACCTTATCTGTTTTAGTGGGGAGTTGGTCCCGATTTTCCTCAAAAAATTGTTGGATCTCGCTCTCGCGTACTTGCAATCGAGGGACAATTCTTCCCATCACAAGCTTCTCTGCTTTGAGATTTCGCTCCGACTGTTCTCGAAACGCTACGAGTGTCATACCCTCTCTGTTTAATTGATTTTTAAATTCTTCGTCTGTCTCAATTTTATATCGCTTCTTAAAGTCTTGAATGTACTGCTCAATTTCCACATCGCTGACGGTAACCTTCAGCGTTAATGCGGCTTCCAAAAGGAGCATTTGCCTGATAAGTCGGTCAAGTAATTCCGATCGTTGTCGTTCAGCCTCATTGAGTGCTTCCCGTTCGCTGAAGCGATAAACCTGTTGGAGTTCCATAGCACGCTGATTCACCAAGACATCGAGTTCCCGCTTAGTCACAACATCGTCATTAACGTAAGCGACGATTTTGTCAAAGGTGCGGGCGACACCACTCCCTACACCACTGCTAATGAGTAGTAAGATGAACATGAGATACGCAGATACTTTATAAACCATTATGGATGCCTCTATTATCGGTCTTCGATTGGAGGAGTGAATGTGGCTGGAAGGTTGGAAGGTTGGGGGCACCCATCCTTCCATTCTTCCTATCTTCCAGCTGAGCGTTATTCTTCAGGTTCCGCCTCTACGGGAGGTGTTTCGGATTGCGCTTCCTCCGATACCTCTTCGGCTTCTTCAGATTCCGCCTCTGGGATGCGATCTATATACGTTTTGACCTCGGCGCGTTCTCGAAGTTCGATGACCCAGTTGTCCATGAGTTCCTGTCGTTTCTCGCGTTCCGCTTTCCGGATAACACTCTTACGAACGTCTTCCTCCTCAAACGGTTTTTGGTATTCATCGCGAGCTTCATCTTTTCGGAATATCATGTAGTATTTCTGTCCCTGAACGTCGACTTCAATAACACCATCGTGCATCTGACCGATCTCCGCAGCAAACGCCGCATCTAAGAAAGGTTCAGTTCCCGCAGGAAAGGAACTCCGACTAATATAGTCCGTGTCACCCGGAGATGTTGGATTCGCACCGGGACCGACGAGTTCTCCGCGGTCGGAGAGTTCCTGAGCGACTTCAAGGATGTCTTTGCCTTCCTTGATTTGCGCGTATACTTCATCACTCCGCTCTTTATTCAGGAGCGTGATGCACGAGAGCCTGACCTGTTCAGGACGAACGTACTCGGCTTTGTTCGCTTCGTAGTGCTGAGCGTAGTCGTCTTCGGTCAAAGTGAGCTTGCCGTCTACCTCTTGTGCGGTAATTTTCTTGACCATCAACTCGTGAAGATAATCCTGAACCTTCTTGAGAATTTCTGGGTCTTCATTGAGTTTTTCGTCTCGAGCGAGATTGAGAATGAGTCGACTCTCCGCCATGAGGAGCATATAAGTTTCCAGCCCCTCTTTATCCTGATATTGACGCTGCTTGTATTCGGGGAGTTCACTAATCTCCTGCATCATCTCTTCGAGGGTGATGCGTTGTTTACCGTTCCATTCAAATTCAGCGATGACCGTTCCATCCGCACCGATCGCCTTGTCGCCGCAGCTATAGAAGACAGGATGCGTGACAAGGATCCCGATGAGAAGTAAGGGGGTAATTCGCGACGAAAAAATTCTGCCCATGGAGCGGGCAACTATTCTGAGCATTTCTCTAACTCCTTTTTTCATAGCCGTCGGCGATTGGCTATCAGCCATCAGTAAGAAACAAACGCTTTTCTGATTGCTGATGGTTGACGGCTGACGGCTATTCTTCTGACGACTCATCTGATTCCTCGGTTTCCGCTTCTTCTACTTTCGGCGGTTCCGGAATATTTTCAGGATAGGTTTTTAACTTGCCTTTTTCAGTAATTTCGGAGACCCATTCATTGATACGCGCGCGTTTCTTTTCGCGCTCAACCGTTCTACGGACATCGTCCTTGACCTCGTCGAATTCCTGCTGGCGGTCTGGATGATGCTCTTCTTTACGGAAGATGAGATAGAAGGTATCTTCATTGACATCTACCTCAAAAAGGGTATCCGTCGTTTCGCCGATTTCTTGCGCAAAAACAGCGTCGATGAACTCCGCCCAACGCGGTGATGCGGATTTGGTAAACATGTTGGTGTTCCCTGGG
The DNA here is from genome assembly GCA_021295715.1 of Candidatus Poribacteria bacterium. NCBI lineage: Bacteria > Candidatus Poribacteria > Candidatus Poribacteria bacterium. Next base: position 17,342 of record JAGWBV010000040.1, read on the forward strand.
TCGTCTTGATTGGTGCCAGGTCCGTTGGCGAGTTTACCGGCTTCGGTGAGTTCCTTTGCCATCTCAGCGATGTCTTTGCCTGCTTTGATAGCATCAAGGGTCTCGTTGCCAAGATCTTCATCGTCAACCGTAATACAGGTTGCGCGAACCTTGGCTTCCTCAATGTACTCACTCAAATTCGCTTGATAATGTGCCATGAGATCTTCATCGGTAATGACGATCTTAGCATCCACTTCAGCTTCGGTCAATTTTTCAACCATCAACTGATGCGTATAGTCTTCAAGCTTTTTGACGTGTTCGGCAAGCGAATCAAATCCGTCGTCGGCAGCGCGAAGAATCTGGAGTCGTTCATCTATCAATTCCTCAAGATACTCGGCTTTGTCTTCCCGAGTATCATAGTTCTGTTGACGATAAACGGGCAATTCTGCGATGGCAGCGTTCAAATCAGCCAATGAGATTTGATAAGGTTTGCCATTCCATTTGTACTCTGCCAAAATTACCTTGCTTTCGTCCATAGCAGACATGGGTTGTTCATGACTATCGGATTGAACAAATCTCCATGTCAGTAGACAGGTCAGGGTAACAATTACAAAGATAGCAATCGTTTTTTTCATATTTTTAATGTTCCTTGCGGTATAGTGGCTATCAGCAGAATAGCCGTCAGCGATCAGCACTCAGGCACCAAAGGAACCTTTGTTAACGAAAATCCCTTAACTGATAGCCGATGGCTGATAATTGATAGCCGTTGGTTACATATCAACAAACAACCTGAGCGTTTGTTGCAATTCGGTCAACATATTCACGCCAGTCACTCCCGGCATGCGAATCTGAAGTTGTGCCGGCGGTTGTAACTGGAGATTTTTATTTTGGTGGACTATTTCAATGAATTTCTTCACATTAATTCGTGGTTTTCTTTCATCAAAGGCAACCTTCACCTGCTCCTTTCCAGCAACAATGGCTGTGATACCGAGATGTTGGCTGAGCTGTTTGATGTCAGCGACCTCCAGCAACATCTCAGCAGGTTCGGGTATTGCCCCGTATCGATCCTTCAACTCCTCGCGAAGTTCATTAAGTGCTCCTCGATCTTTCAAGCCAGCAATTTTCTTATAGATAGAGACCTTTTGACGGCTATCGGGGACGTAGTCATCCGGCAGATACGCTTCAATGGGCAGGTTGATACGCGTTTCCACGGTTTCCTCAACCTTTTCACCCCTAAGCGCCATCACCGCTTCCTCAAGAAGTCGACAATACAGTTCATAACCGACAGTGACGATGTGTCCATGCTGTTCCGCACCGAGGATATTTCCAGCACCGCGAATCTCTAAATCTCGGAGGGCTATTTTGAAACCTGAACCGAGATCTGTGAATTCTTCGATAACGCGAAGTCTCTTTTGTGCGCCCTCTGTGATTGCTTGATCCTGTGGATAGAAGAGATACCCGTAAGCTTGCGCCGCCGCACGTCCGACGCGCCCTCGTAACTGATAGAGTTGTGCCAAACCGAGTGCATCCGCTCGATTAATGAGGATCGTGTTAACGTTGGGAATATCCAGTCCCGATTCAATAATCATTGTGCAGACCAGAACATCATGTTTGTGCCGCACGAACTCCAGCATAATGGTTTCCAATTCACGCTCAGGCATCTGTCCATGTGCGACTGCGATGCGCGCATCCGGAACCAGTTGTTGAATTGCTAAAGCGATGCTTTGTATGTCTTGAACGCGATTGTGGACAAAAAACACTTGTCCATCGCGTCCTAATTCAGTCGTGATGGCTTCCCGAATCACATCACTGTCATAAGGCATGACGTATGTTTGGATCGGCAACCGATCGGCTGGTGGCGTGTTAATGACACTAAAGTCTCGGATACCCACAAGCGACATGTGGAGTGTACGTGGAATTGGTGTAGCGGTCAATGTAAGGACATCAACGGTTTCTTTGAATTGTTTTATTTTCTCTTTATGCTTAACGCCGAAACGATGTTCTTCGTCAACTATTAGGAGTCCGAGGTTGTCGAACGCAACCGTTTTTGAAAGTAGGCTGTGTGTTCCAATCACAACATCAACTGTGCCTTTCGCCAACCCCTCTTTAATCTGTTTTATCTCTTTCGGTGTGCGGAACCGATTTAACATTTCGATTTTGACGGGAAAGGGTTGGAAACGTTTTTCAAAAGTGTCGTAGTGTTGGAGGGCGAGAATGGTCGTAGGGACAAGAACTGCCACCTGTTTCTCGGACATGACGGCTTTGAAAGCGGCACGCAACGCTATCTCGGTTTTTCCGTATCCGACATCTCCGCAGACGAGCCGATCCATCGGACGTTCATCTTCCATATCTGCTTTGACATCTTCAATCGCTTGGAGCTGATCGTTAGTCTCCTGATACGGGAAAAGTGCCTCAAACTCGGTTTGCCAAGGCACCTCAGTCGGGAAACTGAAGCCTTTGCGAGCTTGGCGAAGGGCGTACAATTTGATGAGTTCGCCCGCCATCTGTTCAATGGATTTCTTCGCCTTGCCCTTTCGTCGATTCCAAGCAGCCCCCCCAAGACGATCGATACGGGGTTTATAAGAATTGTCCTTGCTACCGACATATTTCTGAACGAGGTCAACTTGATAGGTCGGTACATAAAGGATGTCATCCGCGCTGTATCTGAGTATCAGAAAATCTTGTGACTTTCCGTCAATTGCCAATCGTCGTATCCCATCATAAATAGCGATGCCGTGCGAGACGTGTACGACATAATCCCCAACCTTTAGATCGATGAGGCTGAGAATTGGCGTTCCGTCTGTAGAAGGGCGGTGTCGGATAGGACGGCGGTGCTGGCGACTGCCAAAGAGTTCATCTTCGGAAATAACAACAAAATTCAGTGATTCGTTGAGAAAACCTTCACTAATTATCCCGACACTGGTTTGAATATCTGGAGGCGATAATTCGCGTTCTGCTAATATTTCAGATACGCGCTTCGACTGTTGCGGCGTTTCACAGAAAACATGAATTCGGATTCCTTCCTCTGTCCAAGTTTTCATCTGATTGATGACCGTTTGATAGTTACCAGAGGGGAGTGCCAACGGTTGCATCTCAAAATGCAAAGATGATGTCTGATTGTCCATTACCTCACGGGGTGGTGCTAAGGACGATGAAATAACCGACTGCTTCTCGAATTCAGCAGTGAGTGTTTCAAAGGAGGCGAGAAGTTTATCGGGTGGGACCATGAGGCTGGATTCCACTAACTTCTTCTCGTACAACTCCTGCATCTGCTCGTGCATGTGTGAGGCTTCGCGCTGCTGCCATTGGGGTTCAATGAAACAGACAATTGTGTCATTGGGCAGGTAATCGGGCAGCAACTCGGTTTCTGGAACCAGCATCGGCAAAAAGCCTTCTATGCCGTCATGCAGTGGACATTCTTGAAGCCGATATTGAGAAGATGCTGCTTCTGTTAAAGATTGTGTTATTTCCCGAACCGTGTTTATCAATTGTGGCGTTGCGTGTTCTTTGATGAGAGCATCCGCTTCGGTTTGCCAATGGTCGACCGATACATCAGCAGAAAGGACTTCCCGTAAGGGCGTAAGTGTAACCGATTCCATTGCTTCCGTTGAACGTTGCGATATCGGATCGAAAGCGCGGATCGTATCAATTTCATCGCCAAAAAACTCTACCCGAATAGGCATATCGGCAGTAAGTGGATAGACATCTAAGATGTCGCCTCTACGCGCAAATTCACCCTTGACTTCCACCAGTTCAACATTTTGGTAGCCCCCTTGAATCAGCATCGCTGCGACATCATCTGGATCTATCTCATCTCCGAGATTGAGGACGCGACATGCCTCGGCAAATCGATGGCGCGGCGGGAGTCTGTAAAGTATCGCTTGGCTTGATGTTACAATGATGCTTCGTTCTTTATGGAGCAAGTGTTCCAGACATCGCATTCGCTCCGCGACGGTTTCCTTGGGAGGCGCGATGCCATCAAAAATTTTTCGGTGCCAGCCTGGAAACAGATTTATCTTCGACTGCACATCGAGCATAGGTGTCGCTTCTGAAGCGGGATATGCCGTGTAGGCACAAATTTCTTCTAAGACTTGCTCGGCTTCACGTTGTGAAGGAAGGATAATCAGGAAGGATTTTTCAGGAAAATCGCAGCTGAGGGTTGCCAAAAGATACGCCGTTGATGCGTTTGCTAATCCTCTGAGCCATGGAAGATTCTGGTTTCCATCTTTGAGACGTGCCACCAGCGTTCGATAATTTTCCGTTTTGCGTAGAAGCTCTATCACTACTATTTCCTTCATTGGCTGTCAGGGGATTAACCATCGGCTATCAGGTCGCTTCGCTTTCGGCGGTCAGGAAAGCGGTGTTTTGCTGACCGCCGAGAGGGGTCCCCACCCGTTACTCGGAAAGGGAAACGCAGCGAACCCCCTGACTGCTGATCGCCATGCTTAATCTGTAAATTCGATGTCAGCTAAAGCGATTTTTACTGTCAATTGTCCTATCTTGCTCTCCGCTTTGACAGGTAAGCGACGTTCATCATCTGTGAGCCAGAAGCGGTCGCCTGCTGAAGTTCGCAGGACGAGCGTTTTGACCATGCCCAATGCCTTACTTTTTACCATCTCGCTACGCTCAACAGCGAGCGTAACCTTCTGGACTTTTCCCTTGGCGATAATCGGAAAAAAATAGGTTTTACCGAGTTCAAATTCTTTAGAACGCAAAAAGTAGAGCGTTGACAGTTCATCTTGTGTGCCAATGGGTGTTTCTATGACTTTTGTTTCGCGTCTTTCAGGCGATTTCGGCTTCGGACGTGAGGTCTTTTCATATGCTGCCGTTTCTTCTCGAAAATCAACGGTGACGGTGGCACGATATTTTTGATCTTGCAGGCGATTCTGAAAGCGAACCGGTGAGAGGGTAATCGGATTTAAGTACGTCTCCTCTTGTCTTTGGAAACTATATACTCTAAAAAGTGAACGGGTTTTCATTTGAGACTGGATGTGATAAACGTCCTCCCCATTCATTGAGGTCTCTTTGACAATCCAGTCCGTTCGCTGGGCGGCAGGTATTTTTTTCCAACTAATGTTATAGGTTAATTTTTCTCCGACCCTTAGTGGATTCGGAGCGAGGTCTGGGCTTTCAACAAGTGAACGGGAAACACCATTTACGGCAAGCGTCCCGATCAGCAAAAAGATGGAAATTAAGTGCTTTGCATACTGCAAACTTTTTGTCCTTTTTTAATTACACCTTGCAAGTAAGTTTCGCGATCTGTTATTGGCAGGCTTATGTTTCGAGTCGCATGTCATTTCATTCCGTGCTCGGTTTTTGACTGGAGCATTTTCTCTTACCAGCCACTGACCACTAATCGCTATTAGAACCGATGTGTAAAGATTAGAGAACGGATACCATTGTCTCTTTGTTGCACCTGCACAGAAAATCTTCGATTATTATACGCTTCGGTTGTCTTCGGGGCATCAATGATGTTCCAAATGTGGATTCCGATACCCGCGGCGAGAAAAACGCCGCTCAAAAAGGCGTGGTTATTTCTCCGGGTGCGTCCCTGTTCATACGTTAAGAATTCACCCGTTCGGATGTCTTGAAATCCTGTCTCGAAAACACCTTGATCGTTGTAATGCAGGGCGCGTGCAATATTATAGCCAGCAAGTGCAAAGGTCCCTAACTCAGCAGTCAGAAAAAGCGTCGCTTTTGTATAATTACGAGCGTAAGCTTGCCCCAGTCCAGGCATAAAAGTTGACAACCGCGATGCTTTTTTGAGATCAAGTGCTGGATAGTAGCGTTCTGCGTGTTCCCGAAAGAGTGGATACTCCGATTCAGGCTCAGGAGTGCCCAAATAGTTTCGGAAAAGCGATTGCGTTTTGTTGTTTTCAGTGTCAGAATTTTCATCAGGGGACGCGGTTTCAGCGTTTACCGATACAGAACCGGAGATGAAAATTAACAGAAACACAAGTAGCATGCATAGAGGCGGCACCCACACCGCCTTAACTTTTTTTAGCATGAAGTGTACTCCTTATTGAAGTATCTTAAGAGATGGTGCCAATTGGACATTTTCTGGTTCCGTTTGGTATGCCCAATCGAAGATGACGGCATCATCAGAAAGTTTGCGCACCTGGATTTTGGCGAAGTTTCCATCGGGTGTATAGATGGCATAGATATGCCCCTCAATGAGTTCAACAAATAGCGTCGTATACCCAAATTCCGGAACAATATCAATGCCGTCAAAGTATTCATGATACCCCAAATCTTGCATGGACGTATCATTGTCCGAATAGAGATAAGGAACGTTTACCTCAGTATCAAAACCGAAATAGACATCGGTCGCGGGTGTGTCCCAGGGGATGCTCCCTTTTTCTGGTCGAGAGAAATCAAACCCACTTCTTCCAGGCGAAAGGTTGTAGTCATCAAGGACGACGTTCTGTCCTTCGGGTCGGGGCGTATCCCAAGCATCTTCGGGACTCAGTTTGCTCTCGTTTCCGTCAATGTCATAAGCGGAAACAGCGTAGTGGTAAGTCTCCCCGTTTCGCACTGTTGTATCTTCATAACGCGTGGTATTTTCCGATACCTCTACTAATGCATTAAAATCTGTGTCGTTGCGTCCACGCCACACTGTATAACCCGCCAAGTCATATTCGCCATTCGGGTACCACTCAATGGTGACCTGCTCATCGCCTGTAATAGTTCTGACTCCGCGAGGCGTCGCAGGCGGCTCGTCGTCCGTATCGCTCGTATCAACGTAACATCCACCGATATTACCAAGCAACATAACAAAGAGTAGTGTTATGAGAATCCCGTTAATTTTGACTAACATGTTTTATTTCCTCCAGAGTTTGAATTGTGTTGAACTCTGTAACGGATATTCTCCTAAATGTGTTGACAGGCTCTTATAAAATAATATCACAAAAGGCTTCGGAATGCAAGTCAAAATTTCTGGTAATTGGCTATCAGTTATCAGCAATTGACATCGTCTGAATCGGGGATCCCGTAGATTTCGCGGATTACGGATACTTCTGTCTTAATCAGGTTTCTCAGGATTATGGGTTTTCCAAGATTAGAGACGCTCCTTGTCGGGAATCGGAATTCCCTCCTACAGAAGAATTGAATGCTTCTACACCGTAAATCTCCAATTGACATTCCATCCCAATTGTGATATGATACGAGGAAAGATTTATGATCAACATAAGGGATAGAAAATGAAAACGCTCCTGATTCTGAGACACGCCAAATCCAGTTGGAATTATCCGGAACTCTCTGATTATGACCGCCCTCTTAATGTGCGCGGCAAACGGGACGCACCGCGCATGGGAAAATTTCTGCGAGAACAGAAGTTAATTCCCGATAGGGTCCTCACTTCATCAGCAAAGCGGGCAAGAAAAACCGCGAATAAAGTCGCAAAAGCGTGCGGTTATACGGGCAAAGTCAAAAAGTTAGATGCGTTTTATGATGCCGTTGTTGGGGTTTATTTTGAAACATTACAAGCATTACCAGACAAATATGAATGCGTTATGGTCGTAGGACACAACCCAACGATGGAACAACTCGTAGGCTACTTGACTGGACAGATTAGGCGGATGCCAACCGCGGCACTGGCACATATTGAACTCCCCATCCAACAATGGGAAACACTGAACTTGGATACAGCAGGAACTTTAGTCAACTTATGGACACCCAAAACGCTTTTCACAGATTGAGCCAATTGCTATCAGGGGTGCTGTTTCTCCTGTTTGCAGGGTTTTGCACGTTCTGTAGACCTTCCGTAGCTGAAATCCCGGTTACGACAGCCAAAGATGGACAATTCCTCCCATGGGTCGTCGACGATGGTGAGGGTGGCGTTATTGTTATGTGGGAGGATTACCGCACCGGTAAGGATTGGGATGTCTACGCGCAGCGTGTTGATGGTAGTGACACAACGCGTTGGAAAGAAAATGGGATCGCAATCTGTAAGGTAGGTAGGAATCAACGCCGTCTACGAATGATTCGACATGAACAGCACGCGATCGTTGTTTGGAACGACAGACGCGACAGGAGTAATTGGGATATTTATGCCCAAGCGGTGAATCTTGAAGGTGAGGTGCTTTGGCAAACAGATGGAATACCTGTCTGCGTAAACAGTGCGGATCAATCGACGCAAGCGATTTTGAGTGACGGTGAAGGCGGTGCCATCTGTGTTTGGGAAGATGAACGCCGAAGTTCTGAATTCCAAGATTTGTACATCCAACGGATCAATGCGAAAGGCGAAATGATGTGGGAACCTAACGGAATGCCCGTTTTTCCATCGGAATCCCTCCAGAGCGATCCGATTCTGCTTGCTGATGGGACTGGGGGTTTCTATATTGTTTGGTGGGATGTTATCGGATATGACGCTTGGCACATCATGGCATACCGATTGAGTTTAGACGGGAAACCGTTGTGGGACGCGCCGCGTCTCATTTCGCCAGCAGAAGGGATGCAAGGCGAACCGCGGGTGATTGCCGATGGTGAAGGCGGATTTATCGTCGTGTGGCAGCTTTATGAAAACTTTATCAACGATCAACTTTACGCCCAACGGGTTGCACCCGACGGTAGCAAATTGTGGGAGGACACAGGGGTTCCTGTTTGCACTGCACCGGGTATCCAGAAACATGCCTCGATTGTGAGCGACGGAGCAGGCGGTTTCATCGCTGTCTGGCACGATGAACGGGATGTTTACTCCGATTTATATATGCAGCGCATCCGTGCCGATGGAACGCTCGTCTGGGAGACGGATGGTATCCCGCTTTGCACAGCCGGTGGACATCAGGATAAACCTTTCATCGTGCGAACTACGGAAAACCGTTTCTCTGTAGTGTGGTTAGATTATCGAGAGGACTTTGGTGAAGAGAGTAGCGATGCTATTTATCGCCAGCAAATTGATTTAGAAGGCAAACCATTATGGGAAAGAAACGGGGTCGCTATTTCTACAAGTGAGGGAAAACATTATCCGCCGTTTGTGGTAACCGTTGGAGCGGGAAAATGGGTTGTTGTCTGGAGTAACACCCAGCAAGACAATGGCGATATCTATCTTGAGCGGTTTTAGACGGATTCTCTGGTCATCTCAATAATTATCACAATCTAAAAGATTATGCTACAAAGGGGGCAATTTGGGTTAGTAATAGATTGTATCTATATTTGAGCAGCAGGATCTGAAGGACGTTCTTGCACGACAGGAATGACATAACTCCGAATCGTCAAATCCTGTAATGTTTGCGTTTCTACCCGAGATTCGGGGTTTTTGCGATGATCGAAGACGACGTAGTAGCCTTCGTTCGCATTTTCTATGCTGAGATACTTCGCGAGTTGCTGTTTGCCCGCTTCATAGAGCAGATCACCTTCCCAAATTTTTGTTTCAACAACATACTTGCGCGCTTTATGGAGAATGAGCAGATCTATCCTGCCTCGTCCTGTTTGGACCTCAAGATACATGTTACCACCGACGAGGCGGACAAATTGGTCAAGATAAGCGAAGAGGAGATATTGTCCGACATATTCGTGCGGTGTATCTGGGATTTGCAATATTCTGAAACCTGCGCGGGCGATAAAATCTTTGAAGTTATCCAAGAGAGATGGCATGTGAATGTGTCCATCAGGGGCAAGATAATCTCGAAAGCCGGCGCGGGTGTCTTCCGGAAGGTATTCCCGCTCTAAGCCGTTAATGGGTTGCTTGAATGCCTGCATAATACGGAACTGATAGATTGGGTTAACAATCTTACATACCCCCCCGGTATCTTCCGCAATCACGCCATACGTAACGAGTTCGCTGATAACTTCATTGTCCAAGTTGAAGGCCACGCCTTCATCGTAAGAGGCGATCTGCATCAGGATTCTCTCGAAGCGCGGGTCTCTGCGGATATTCGTCAGCAGGTGCTGAATATTGCGATTCTGTTCACGAAGGAGCCGCGTATGTGCCTTTGAGAAGTGCCCCATCGTGATCGGCTCGGTCTTTGGGATATCCAGTTCTGTTGTGAGAATTTGGGCGCATCGGTTGACGAGAAAGGGTTGTCCAGCAGTCTGTCTGTGGAGATTTTCGATAACTTCAGGGGCGAAGGCTTGTCCAACTTCGTCTGTATATTGCCCAAGAAGTTCACGCACCTGTTCGAGGGTGAAATTGGACACTGCAAACTCGTCATGAATATTGAAGGGAGACACTGAACGGTCATAATCAAGTTGAGCGATGCTCTTGATTCCAACGATACCGACGCTGTGTGGACATTGCGGAGCACTGCGGGTGAGGTAGATGCGACGTAGCGAATGAAGGAAACCTCTCACAGCAGTTTTGGGAATGCCATCAAACTCGTCAATGACAATTCGATACATGCTGGAAAAATCTTATCATCGACAGATGGTCGGTTATCTCTGCAGTGTCTAAGAACTCTACAAACGCTTCAGTAGGTATGCTTCCACGTTTTCGGAAATTGTGCGCTATCCGCTCGCGAAGATCTTCGGCGAGGTTTGTGTAAAAATCGACCGAATCTACATCTTCGTATGCTTCAAAGTTGAGTTCAATAGGAAAATAGGTTGGATCCTCCGCGACAAGCATGTCAAGAGCGAATTGAAAAAACGTGGTTTTGCCGGTTTGGCGCGGTGCGAAAATAACAAGGTATTTTCCATATTTGACGCGATCAATAAAGTCGCTGAGTTCGGCGGTCCGGCTGACAATGTAATTTTTCTCTGGGGATACGGGGCCTTCAGTTCCAAATGTTTTCATTTTTCTTTCTCATCGGCGGGAATGATATAGCAACAAGTGTATCCTATTGAAAAAATAAATTCAATCTCCCACCTCTATGCTTCTCTGGTCATCTCAATGAGATGCGCGCCTTCAAGCCCTAAACGAACATCTGCATCATAACTCGTCACAACGACCTGATGTTCTTCAGCGAGTTGACGAATGAAATCGACCATCAACGCCTTTCGTTCTTCATCTAAGTGGAGCGTTGGATCGTCGAAGACAAAGAAGCCGGGGTTGCCTAATACCTTGGCAAGGGCAACTTTGAAGCAGAGATAGAGGAACATCTTTTCACTGCCACTGAGCAACATCAAACTCCGATCGACACCATCTATCGTGAGCGAAGGGAGTAAGTGTTGGCGTTGTAAGTCAATACGCGTTTGTCCGAAAAGTGCCATTTTTTCGAGCCAATGATGCAACTCCTCTTCAGCGGGTTTGAGGATCTGACGTTGGAGAGTTTCGATGGTTTTGTCCACGCCAGCGCAGGCGAGTTCTAAACTCAGGAGCGTCTTTTCAATTTTAGCTGCGTCTCTGTTAGTTCGCTGGAGCGCGCCAAGCCTATCCAAACGAACAGCCTCTTGCTGCTTGAGTTGGTCCAGACGTTTCCGCTCCTGATCGATTTGGGCTTTCAACTTCGGTTTGTCTAAGCCTGCCGCGGTTTCAGAAGGCAACGCTTCCCCTTCCTGGATTCCCCTTTCTGCGAATCGAGAAGACAACATGCTGAGTTCACTCTGAATTTCTTCAATTTCGCCGGAGTGTTGTTCAAATCGGGCTAAACGTCCCTGCAAAGTTTGGAGCCGTTGTTCAAGTGCACGACGATGCTTTAAATTCTCGGTTTCCGTTTCCAATGATTGTTTATAGGTATCCAATTCAGTGCAGCGTTGCGATTTTTCAGCTTCCTTTTCGTCAATAATCTGTTGCACGACTTCGCGCTCTACCTCCTGATAACAGGTCGGGCAGTGCTGTTCATCGCTTTCAATCAGGGTTCGGAGGGTATTACAGACAGTCGTCAACGCCGCAATCTGCGACTCAAGACTACCAATCTGTTGTATAAGTGCTTCCCGCTTTTTCTCTAATTCGGTGGCTCCCTGAATACTGGTCTCGATTTTAGTTGTCATTTCTCGCAACGGCTCAATGCCTTTGAATCCGCGCAACGCTTCGTGCTGCTCGCGTGTGAGCGTGTCCAGTCGCTTTTGCAAGCGGTTCTGGTGCTGTCGCCATTCTGCGATTAACGCGGCATCCCCCGCTTCGGCACCGTAAGCGGTTTCCAAACCTTTCAATTTATCTTCAATGCGTTCGATTTCGGCTTGATCCACGTTCTGTGCAGTGAATCGCAAACTATTCTGATGTGCCCGAATTCTCCCCTGTTCACGTTTCGCTATACGCCGTGTGTCAATGAATCGCTCTCGGACTTCAATGAGCCTGTCAATACCGAGGAGTGTATGGAGAATATCGCGTCGAGTTGTGGATTGGCGGGCAAGGAATTCAAAAATCTCGCCTTCACGGAGAAAAGTGGTGAGGGCAAGCTGCTCGTGCATAATGCCGAATTGCTTTTGCAACATCGCTTCTGTCACCTTGACACGTTTTTCGTCGAAAAGCACCTGCCACGCGCCGTTTTTTTCTGAACGGAGTTGGATACGTTTCCCTGTCGCTCGGTAGAGTTGATAGCGTTCACCATCTACGATGAATTGGAGACCCGCTGTGCCACTATAGGCTTTGGCATTTTTTATGGCGGAGGTATCCACGCGTGGGACAATCGGTTTTCCGGTTAATGCAAAAAAGATCGCATTGACAAGCGTGCTTTTCCCACTGAAGTTGGGACCGAAAATGAGATTGATGCCGTTGTGAAGATCAAAATCGCGCTGTTGGAAACAGCCGAAAGCCTTAAGGCGGATCCGCTCTAACTGCATATCAGTCGTCTCGCTTTTGGTGAATGAGGTCGTAAAGCATTTGGGCTCGAACCTTCTCTCGCCCATTCGTTAAAGTCAGTTCAAATGCACGCACAATCGCTTCAAGTTCAGCCGGACCGAGGGCTCTATATTTCTCGTCACGCTGAATCAATGCCTCAATTTCTTTTCTGTAAATATACTGCGTTTCGTTTTCAAGGGAGATGTCCATTTTTGGTATCCATTGTCTGAATCAGGATTTTCAGGCTTCTTCGATCTTCTCAAGATTATCGTTAGCAGTCGGGATTCGGAGATCCCTCCTACAGGAGAAGTGAACGGAGAACCCACAGAGTGTGCCTACTACTTTTCAGATTTTCGCTTTGATCTGCATCAAGCGTTCGACGGCTTCGGCGAGGATGGCGTCCGCCATACTAAACATGAACCGAAATTTCGTTCTGCCGAGGTGTGGGCGGCTGTAGAAACTCGAACCCGGCACACCACCGACGCCGATCTCTTTCACCAACCAATTCGCAAAGGCTGTGTCATCAGGGAACCCAAAATCGGTAATGTCGGTCATGATGTAATACGCACCCTCCGGTTCATGACAACGGAATCCGGCTTTCGTGAGGTGCTCAACGAGATATTTACGATTCTTGTCGTATTTCGCGACCAAGGTTGCGTGGTAACTCGGCGGCAAATTGAGGGCTACAACGCCCGCACGCTGCAGCGGATGCGGTGCCCCGACGGTCAAGAAGTCGTGCATTTTACGGATAGCATCTGTCAAAACCGCTGGGGCGATGACGTATCCCAATCGCCATCCCGTCATAGAATATGCCTTACTCAATCCCGATACGGTAATCGTCCGATCCCGCATTTCTGGTAGTGAACCGATACTGAGATGCGACGTATCATCATAAATCATGTGCTCGTATATTTCATCGGTGATCGCGAGGCAGTCGTATTCACAGCAAAGGGCGGCAATCTCTTGAAGTTCGTCTTGGGTGAAAACCTTACCGAGTGGGTTATTCGGCGTATTTATGACAATCGCCTTTGTGTTGGCAGAGAAAGCGTCTCGGAGTTCAGTCGCGTCGTAGGTAAAACGAATTGTGCCATCAGGTGCGGGTGTCTCTTGTAATGCCACATAGACGGGTGTTGCACCAGAGATAATAGTATCGGGTCCGTAGTTTTCATAAAAGGGTTCAAAGATGATAATTTCGTCGCTCGGATTGATGATTGCGAGAAGCGAGGAGAGCATGCCTTCCGTTGAACCGCACGTGACGGTCACATTTCTGTCCGGATCGGTCGGAATACAGTTGAACGTCGTCATCTTATGCGCGATTGCTTCACGAAACGCCGGTGCCCCCCACGTGATGCTGTACTGATTATAGCCTTCTTGGATCGCTTCAATCGCGGCGGCTTTGACTTCAGGAGGCGGTTGATATGCTGGCGTGCCTTGGGAGAGGTTGATTGCATCATAGCGCAGACAGAGTTGTGTCATACCGCGGATGACGGATTCGGTGAAACGGGTGGATTTGTCTGAAAGTTGAGATTGAACGGTGATTTTGAACACCCCTTCATCAAGGTGAATGTATTAAGCAATATTATGAAAGCAATATCAGGTTTTGAGGAAGGGTGGAAGCACAGGAAGACTGGAAGAAACGCCGTGTTCCCTATCTTCCAACTTTCCATCCCAATTGTGAATGCAAAACTTCAATGTTAATTCTTAAACTTGCTTATCAGCCCCTATGCCTCGGTTTTGTAACTCAAAATGATACCGTCGTCTAAAGGGATGTCAACTGAGTGTAGTAGCGGTGTGCTAAAGACGAATTCGACGTAGTCGGGCATTTCATCGCGCATTGTTACGGTGTCATCAGCGACAATCAGACCCCCAGGACGAATGTGGGGGAATGCCAATTCGAGGTAGCGTCGATACTCATGTTTCTCAGCATCAAGGAATACAAGATCAAAGGTGGCATCGCATTTCGGTATTTCGTCGAGTGCGTTTCCGACACGGACTTCGACGATACGCTCTAACCCGACTTCCTGAAGATGCGCCTGCGCTTCTTCAGCCCGTTTCTGATCGAACTCAAGGGTGATGAGTCTACCCCCTGTCTCCTTCAACGCGGCAGCGAGCCAGATTGTGGAGTAGCCGTTGCTTGTCCCGACTTCGAGCACGTTTTGTGCTTGAATGGTGCGGATAAGAATAGAGAGGAATTGTCCATTCTCCGGCGCGATATTGGTATACTGTTTTGCTGTCTTTTCGAGGCGTTTTAGGATGGATTCGTAATTTTCCATAGTGTCCGGCATCTCGCTGGCTTTCTTATATGAAGATGAGAAATTTATTTCGACAATTCCCTAACAATGTCCAGTGCGGTTACAAACCGCACCTACCGGTATGGAAAAATAAAGAGAGAGGCGACAAAAATTGCCGCCTCATTTTTGTTAGCGAAGTCTCTTAATTTTGCCCCAAGATGTGGCGAGTTTATCTTTTGGATTCACAGCCAAAAATTCATCAGCCCCCATCTCCATACTCTGTTCCATCTCGTCATCAGAGAGGGCGCGATTCCAGAGCCGAACTTCATCAACTATACCGGGCCACGCTTCACCAGACCAGGTCCCGATCTGAACTCGGCTCGTAGCACCTGCGGGTGCGACAGGGTTGTTAGAGTCCTGCTCGTGCGTGACTTTGCCGTCTACATAAATCTTAACTTTGCCTTTGTTGTCACTTGTATGGGTATAGGACAGGTAATACCATTTGCCGGTATCAAGTCCCGTCTTGTTATCGTTGATATCCAAGAACCCGCCGCCAGCACCGTTTGTCCAGACCTTGATGCCGTTTCCGGGGTTCATCCCATAGCCGAATCCGATGTGTCTTCCACCGCCACCCATGCGAGTGCCAAAAACGATTGCGTGGGCACTCGGCAGCCGGTCAAGATTAATCCATGCGGCTTGCGTGATTTCGTCTTCAATGTGGAAAACCGCGTCGTCCTCAACAGCGACAAAATCGCTGGACGCGCTGAATTCAAGAGCCTTTCCGAATTTACCATCAACCCACTTGGGTCCGCCGTTCAGTTCACCTATAAAGCCGTTTTCGGAAAAGTCATCAACCTTATCACCCGCACCTTCATCAAGCGGCATATAGAGAACGAGCCCTTCCAGCAAATCGGCAGCAGCATAAGTGCTGCAAACCAGGGCAAGCATTAAGACAATAAACAGTTGTTTCACTTGTTACCTCCATAGTAGATAATTATACGTATAATAATACCACAAAATGTAGCACCTGTCAAGGATGTTTCATCGTGGTGAAATAGGTTTACTGGAACAGCTGCCAACTTCTGCCGGGTAGGTCGACGCGAAACACCTCTACATTTCCTCGGTCTGCCATCGTGACGTAACACGTGCATCCATCTGAACCGCCGAAAGCGATATTGGAGCAAAGCTTACCCGTTAACTGGACTTCCAGCAGCACCTCACCTGCCGGTGAGAGTTTCGCGACTGTCCCTTTGCCGTGTCGAGTGACGTAAAGATTGCCTTCAATATCGCACCGCATGCCGTCCATGTTGAAATCCGGGAACTGGATCAGAAGGCGTTTGTTGCGAATCTCGCCTTCAGCTGATAGGTCATAAGCCCAGATGTTCCGTTGCGCGGATTCGTTGACATACAGCACCTTTTCATCAGGACTCACTTCGATACCGTTTGTAGTGCCCATACCTGCTTCCAGTAAAGTCACCGCTCCATCCGTATCGACCCGCCAGATTTGTCCAGTTGACGCACCCCAATTCGGGTCGCTGGCATAGAGGATATCGTTCGCACCTATGGCGATATCGTTCGGTTGATTCATGGTCGGCTCATGCGCATGGATAGTAATGTGCCGTGTGTCCATATCCACTTTCAGGACGTTGTGATTCGTGTAATCAGCGATGAACATGAACCCTTCGCTGTTGAAACGGATACCGTTGCCGATGCTACCGGTGGGAAGTTCGACAAAAACACTCGCTGCGCCGTCAGGTGTCACCTTGCCGATGGTGTGCTGCCGTTCGTAGTTAACAGCATATAGATTTCCCTCTGCATCACAGGCGGGTCCCTCGATTCCTGATGTAAATCCGTTAACGGATGTAAATTCTTGACTGACAAAAAGTTCTTCGTTCATTGACTTTGTGATTCCTCGAATTCAGTTTGCGGTGCAAAGCACGAACACACCGGTATAGGCATGTGCGAAGTTACGTCCACCGATCGGTGCGAACTCCGAATTCCCGAAAAACCCGATAACGGGGAGTCCTGGAAACTTCTCTTGAATCACACCGATGTCGTGATTTGCTACACCATATAATCCCTTACCACGACCTAAGCAGTTGAAATAGAGCCCGAAGGCAGGTGTGTGTTGACGTGTTCTTTCAGCTAATTGTGTAATAATATCCTGGATTTCTTCTGCGGCGGCGTTAGGATTTCGTAAATGGAACTGCACCAATTGTCCTTCCGTTACCTCCTCAGATACAGCCAGGGCATCATGCTCCTCATTAATACCGACAAGATTACGAATTAGAAAATCTCCCCGGATCGGATTTTTGTTTTCAGGATCCATCGCGATACCGACGAAAACTGTGCCACCTGAGCGACGAATATCGTCCTGTGTTAGCAATTGTAGGCTTCCCTTAAATTGTTCCAATGCAGGTTCACCGTCCAACTCGAAAATAACGCGTCCCTCTGCTCTTGTGACTTCACGGGGTCTACCGATGGGTTGACATCCTTGTGCAACGCCGATCTCCGTGTTGAAGTCACCCGTCAAGAGGATACCCGTCAGTCCACCTTCTGTTGCCTCTTCTCCCTTCCAATGATACATCTGTGCCCCTGTCGCATCGCCAGAAACAGCGGCACCCACGACAGGTAATTCTGTTCCGTCATCACCAATATGCTTCACGAGTTCTGCTGGATTCACGGCTCGAACATCTGGGAAAATGACGAGAAGGGAGTCATCACCGAGTCCAGACTGAATATCTTTTTCTATCTGTTTGCCCACTTCCGCTGCTGTCCCGTGTGCACTGAAGGATACTGCCGAAAGTTGCTCACTACGGATAACCATGACTGCGAGGGCTGGTTCTTCTTCAAACTCCCCTGCTGAGGTCAGAACGCTCAGCCCGCTACATCCAATGAGTTCATCACAATTGGAGTTAGAGTGAACCACTTGGTACAGGTCCTCATATTCCGTTTGATAGTTAATGGTTGCAAATACGATGGCGAGATCGGCTTTGGCGATACCTGCGTTTCCCATTGCCATTAGTGTTGCGCGCGCTGCGGCTTCCACAGTTGAGAGACTTTGCGAATGCCCCACACCTACATGAATCATCTGTCCCACCTCCCCTTTTGCCGTAAATAATACAGTATCCACAAGAAAAGGTCAACAATTAGCTTAAAAAGGCAACAGGTTTTTCGTTGACAATCCGTGCAGGTCGTGTTATTATATTTTTAAATTCGACGCAGGACATTTTGAAAAAATTGGGCGCGTTCTGGCGAGCCGTAAGAGACTTTTGGAGAACAGGGAAAGCGGGGGTTGCCCTGTTTCTGGTTTCTCTCTTTGTTACCATCTATGGTTATATTGCTTTAGACTATGAACTAACGAGGGGTTGGCAGGGACACGAATCTGTTCAAAATGTGCTGAAAGATATTTCGGACTTTATTCCCGTTGGTGCAGCATTCGTTGGAATGATCGTGGGAGGCATAGATTTACTCATGTTATTGTCAGATTGGTATTTAGCGAGACAAGAAAAGCGAATTCAGGCTGCCAAAGCTGAGGGCAAAGCCGAGGGCAAAGCTGAGGTTTACCAAGAGATCGCGGCATGGCATGCGCGTCGAACGGCAGCGGAAGCGCGAGGCGAGACATTCACGGAACCGCCTCCCAGTGTGCCACAAAACGGCACTGAATAGGGTGTCTAACGTCAGAGAGTCACCAACTTCTACAGGTGGAGACTCTCTTTTGCTTTAGAAGTGTCGGGATTCAGAAATCCCTCCTACAAGAGAACGAAATAATTCCGCGATACCACATTGCGTCAAGAGATGTGTAAATTGGAGGAAAAAGGATTTGTCAGCAGAACTCCTTAAGGGTAGTCAACTTGCGAAGCGCGTCCGGAGCCAGATCCGGCGAAAAATTAAAAAACTCACGTTTACTCCAGGTCTTGCTGTTGTCCAAGTAGGTGACGATCCTGCCTCAACGCTCTATATCAAACACAAACAACGTGATTGTGAAAAGGTGCATTTCCACTCCGAAGTCCATCGCTTACCCGTAGACATTAACCAAGACACCCTAATTGCACACGTTGAAGCCCTAAATGCGCGTGCGGATATCCATGGAATACTGGTGCAAATGCCACTACCAGAGGGTATAGAGAGAGAGGCAGTCATTGATAAGATTCATCCACATAAAGATGCAGACGGGCTGAATCCCGTCAATTTAGGGAATCTTCTCATCAACCGCGAGGGTGTGACACCTTGCACCCCGACAGGAATTATTCGCCTGATTGAACTGACAGGTGAACCGATTGAAGGCAAACATGCCGTCTGTATCGGTAGGAGTCCACTGGTCGGGAAATCTGTTGGATTGATGCTGCTGAATCGGAATGCTACCGTTACGTATTGTCATTCCCGAACGGTAGACTTGACGGCGAAGGTTCAGAAAGCAGATATTCTCGTCGCTGCAGTTGGTAGACCGGAATTTGTAACTGCGGACATGGTGAAACCTGGGGCTATCGTCATTGATGTCGGGATTAACCATGTCAATGGACGGGCTGTTGGGGATGTTAAATTTGAAGAAGTTAAAGAGATGGCTGGATTTATTACCCCTGTCCCCGGCGGGGTTGGTCCTATGACACGCGCAATGTTATTAGAAAATACTTTGAAATTAGCGATTGGAGGCTAAAATATGGCGTTTCCAGGATTTGAATTGAAAGATAAGGTCATGTTAATCACGGGTTCCGGTAAAGGCATCGGCAGGGGGATTGCGCTCGCCGCTGCACAGATGGGTGCAAAAATCATCTTAAACAGCCGGACTCCCTCTGATCTTGAGGAGGTAGCGAGCGAAATCCGTGAGAACGGAGGTGAAGCGGAGTCGGTTGTGTTTGATGTGAGCGATATGGCACAGGTTGCGACAGGCGCACAAGCCGCACTCGATGTATGGGGTAGAGTCGATGTCCTCGTCAATAACGCTGGCACTAACCGTCCGAAACCTGCGCTCGAGTTAACAGAAGAAGATTGGGATGCGATCTATGATCTGAATCTTAAAGGACTGTTCTTCCTAACGCAGATGCTCGTGAAACCGATGATAGAGCGGGAAAACGGGAAGATTATCAATATCTCTTCGACGATGGGGTTGGTAGGGGGTCCGTTACGGACTGCCTATTCAGGGAGTAAAGGCGGTGTTGTGCTGTTAACGAAGGGGCTTGCCGTTGAGTGGGCACCCCATAACGTCACCGTGAACGCTGTAGCACCGGCGTTTACGCGGACACCGCTCGCCGATGTGCTTTTACAACGTAAGGAATTCTATGAAGACGTTGTTCGCCGTATTCCAATGGGACGTGTCGGTGAGGTGGATGAGGTAGTCGGCGCGGTACTTTTCTTAGCATCGGATGCAGCGAACTGGGTGACTGGACAAACGATCGCCGTTGATGGTGGATGGGTTGCTTGGTAGTTTTCACTGTTCTCAGAACTACAGGCGCGGTTTTTTAACCGCGCCTATTTTTTCTCTACTGTCTCCGAAGACGTTTCAGTGTACTCGGTGGACTTGAAGGGATAAGGATCGCTCCAGAATTTGAGACCGAGGCTCATATTACCCTTAAAGTCAAGTGTAAGTAGGCAACCTTGACTCCTATCACTTAGAGGATTTCCAGGGTATTTTTAGGTTTTAGCACGTAGGTCCCTTACAACCAATGCGGAAATGCTACGTGCTGGTGCTCATCAACTTTGACACACAACCGGTTTTTGCTCCACATAGCACCGCACAATGTTAATAATGAGTGCAATGTCGTTCCGCGCAGATTCCAGCGAGGTATAACACGGCTCGCCTTCTATGATGCACGCATGGAAATGACGTAACTCCCGCACGAACGCGCTTTCCCACTCAACAGCCGGTGTCTTGCTATAGGTTGTGCCATCGGCATCTATTCCGTGTATCGTTACCTCTGACAGGATACCCCGTGAAAAACCGGTCGGATAGGAGACAATGACGCGTTTGGTATCGCCATAGATTTCCAGCGTCTCTTTAAAGTCCCAGAGATCCGGTAGGTCCACCCATGTGGCGACACAGCGTGCGCCATTCGGATAGCCTAACACAATTGTCACACCGCGTCCTTCCGACCAGACTTCCGCGCTAACCACCTCACTCGGTGAACCGAGCATTACCCGTAGACTGTAGATATCGTGGATCATGCTACCAGCAAGCAAGTAGAACACTCGTGCTGCCTTGCTTTGGATGGCACTTTCGAGTCCGGTTTCGGACAGAACTTCACCGATGGCTTCGGCTTGTGCTTTTTCACGCGCCGCGCCCGCAGGTTTAAATGCGTCCGCAGGAACATCGTCGAATCGTTCGACATCGAATTGGCTCAAATGTAGGTTATTATTCGGGTGGAGATGGTTGATTTGCACGAATCGGTAACTCTCCATTGCATCCACTTCGCGCTTGGCGAGTTGAAAGGCTGGATCATGCACCTTCATGTATCCTGCTTGCGCGACAGTGTCCGCTTCACGTTGAGCAGCGAGCATCGCATCCATTTCTTGAAGTGAAAAGCAGACGGGTTTTTCTATAAAAACATGCTTTCCCGCTTTAAACGCAGCGAGTGCGACTTCCGTCTTTGGATCCCCGTGGCAAAGCAGAACAGCATCCACATCTGTGCTGAGCAACTCATTGTAATCTGTCACGAATTTCGGAACATGAAACCGCTTTGAGACGGCTTGTGCAGCACTACGCGAAAGATCACAAACGATAGACACTTCAAATTCTCGATGAAGTGCGGTAAGATTCGGGAGATGATGTACCTGTGCGATTGCACCACATCCGATAACACCTATCCGTATACGACTCATATCTTTTAGCCTCCAGTAGATAACGCTTTCTATATGCTTTATCGTATCACATACACGAAATAGGTGCAATGTTTGGTTGTCAGTTGTCAGTAATCAGCGGTCAGCAGTTGGGATTCAGAAATTTCCTACGGAAAGATTCAGATAGAGGGCGGTTGACAATAAAAGCGAAAACTCTCATAATACATGCAACAGATTCTGTGAAAAGCGGAGGTTATAGATATGGACATAGCAATAATTCCGTGGCAAATGGTACTTCTGTGTGGATTATCTGTATGTGTTGGCTGGGGAATACGCGGCAACTTCGGACATGAATATGGTGCAGCACTCGCTGGCGCACTTGGAGCAATTGCAATTGCACTGCTCTCTGGACGAGAGGATTGGTGGCGGCATGTTCACTACTTCGCCTTGTTTGGGGCAATCGGTTGGTCCTTCGGTGGCAGCATGTCATATATGATGGTCGTTGGATATAGCCACTCTTCACAGCCATTGACTGTGTTTTACGGCTTTGCGAATCTGTTCGTTATCGGTTTCCTATGGGCAGCCCTCGGCGGTGCCGGAACCGCACTGCCTGCGTTTCTGACGCATAGCCAATTGTCTCTGCTCTTTACACCGATCGCTGCGGTCTTCATCGGGTGGTCGCTTCAGGCGGTGATTATTGATCGGGTGCTCGCACCGAAACGGATGCAACGACACGAGAGTCCGCTCTATTGGTACGACACGGATTGGGTGTCCGCATTGGTGGCGATCGTTGCGGCACTGATTGTCGCACTCATCCGTGGCGGTTTGGACATGGGCACGAACCTCGTCCTGTATCTGGGCATCTGTTGGTTCGTTGGGTTCTTGTTGCTGGTGAACGTGTGTCGTCTCCGTATGACACCCCCGCGTGGGGACAACTGGGCAGGCTGTGTCGGTATGGTGATCGGGATCTTGGGATACTGTTCGCGTTATGAACTCAGCGGTGTGGCTTTCACTACGCTGATGGCGGGGTTCGGAGGTGGTATTGCGTTCTCATTTGGACAATTGCTGAAACTCATCTATATCTGGATCGGGAACCGAACGAATTGTCACACGAACTGGCACAGTGTCATGGAGCAGACACAAGGCTTCCTATTCGGACTTGGTATCGCAATACCGTTCGGTCTCCTTCTTAACCGAGCACCACTTTTAGAAACCAACTCGAATCTCCCACAATGGATGGAAATATTCGCTGTGTTCACTGTGCTGATTCTACTGACATACGTCAACTATCGGAAAGCGGCAGGGACATGGGTGGATTTGGTCGAAGGCTTACCGGAGCGGTTTTTTGGTCTGCCCGTCGTCGGTTGGTTTCGGCATTCGAGAGGCTGGATAGGCTGGTTTGAACTTTTTTATATCGGTCTCGGTATCGCCTGCGTATGGCTTTTGTCGGTGCACTTCCGAGAACCGCTTGCTTTTATCCCTACGAGCTGGTTGGGGAAGGGGCAGCTGCTCTATTTTGTATTCCTGTGGTGGGTGGTCATCTTCAACTTTGAACGCGCTTTGGTCGGTTTCAGTCCACATCGACTCGTAACGGAAGGTGTGATTACACTCAACGCCATTATCTGTACCGTGCTGATGGGACTCGGTCCACTGTCGGTTCCGAAACAGACAGGGAGTCTCTTTTCGTTCACCGAATGGGTGTGGCAGACATTGATTTGGGGCATGGTCGTGCTGGTGGGATCAACCGTTGTGTTTTGGGGGGTGAAGCATCTACTTTTCGGAAAGGAACATGCTCCGGGTGCCTCTCTGCATATCCGCTTTGGACCGGATTCCAATGCCCCGAAGGCGAAACCGAAAGAAGGGGAACAGCATCCGTGATGCGGAAGATCCGGGTTACAAACCTCTCCCACAAGTATTGCAGCCGATCGGTGCGGTTAGAAACCGCACCTACCGTGATTAGGGAATTTAGATGTGGGTATGCCGTTGGCGATACACTTGTCCGCCTTTGACAACGACGACAGGTTCCAATATTTGTTTGCCGACTCTAACTTGATCATGGGCATCTACGAGTTGGAATTCACCCTCGCGCAACTCAAAAATCACCGCGTCTCCCCACGCATCAACAGCCAATGTTCCGACCTGTCCCGGCATCAGGATGGTCTCTGCCGGAATGCTCGTGACCTTCGCCAAAGCATCGTCAAGCGACATACCGAGATACAGGAATTTGTTGACGACATTGACGAGATCGTAAACGGGGCCGTGGACGTTATAAATGTGCAGGTCGGACGAAATTGTCGTGGGTTCAACGCCTTGCGCCATCGCTTTCTGAACGACATCCCAACTGAAAGAACCTGCGCCATGTCCAACATCGAAGATAACACCACGTTCAATCGCCGCATGGACAGCGTCCCGAATCCTGTCGTTCTCATCCAAGATGCCGCACGCCATATCGTGGAAACAGTGCGTTAGAATATCACGTTCACCCATCAGTGCCAATATATCGTCTATAGACTCACACCACGCGTCCTGTGGATGAACCATCAGGGGTAATCCAGCCGCATCAGCGGCTTCACGCGCCCTGTGTAACGGTAGCATTTTCGCTCTCTCACCGACGATCGTCTCCCGCGTCAACCGCACTTTGACCCCCAAAATGATGTCGCGATGCTGCTCTATCATTTGGCACGCTTTTCCGACATCCGCATAGTCAGGGTTTTCCAACTCGCCAATCTCCTGCGTGAGCATACCTTGTGAAGAGATATTCAACTGTGCGAGGATACGTGTGTCGCTTACGTCAATGACGTATTTACGGAAACCGGGAAACGTGTCCGCCCCTGCTGAACCCGCATCGACGACTGTCGTTGCCCCGCGTGCCAAGCACGTCGGATCGGGTTCAATCCCGAAATGGCTTACGCCGTAGAAGACATGCACGTGTAAGTCGATTAAGCCGGGCGTGACGAAACACCCTTCCGCATCTAATACTTCGCGTGCTTCGGAGGTCGGTATATCGTCGCTGATTGCCGAGACGCGACCATTCGCAAACGCAACGTCTTTGCGCGCATGGATGCCCTGCGCAGGATCAACAACGGTTCCATTTTTAATGATGAGATCATAGTTCATAAGATTAGAATGTGCTTTCACGATTTGTAATCGGACACCACCGCGCCATCAACAAATAATCAAATAACGCCGATTCCGCTTCTGGCGTGTCGATGCGTTTCAGTGCCAAGACAGCATTGTCTCGGACATACCGGTTTTCATCACTGAATGCTTTTGCTAATACTGGAATAGCGTCGCTTGATGCGGGCCCAATCTGTGCCAATGCTAATGCGGCTTCAAACCGCGCTTGATCGTCCTCATCACTTGCGACCATATCTGTCAGGACAGGCACAGCTGGAGCGGCAATGGGGCCCAGTCCACCGAAGGCTTCGGCGAGATAGCGACGGACCTCAACGCATTCGTCTTTTGTGCGTTCCATCAATGCCGGGACAGCAGATTCCGCTGGATTTCCTATTTGTGCCAAAGCATAAGCGGCTTCGACGCGAACGGCATCTTCAGGATGTTGCAGTGCTTCACTCAACGCAGGAACAGCCGGTTCACCGACCGCCGCTAATGCATACGCCCCCATCCGTCGCATAATTGGGTCTTCCACACCGAGCGTTTCAATCAGTTCGGGAACAGCTGGTGCCCCAATGGATCCGAGCGCATACGCGGCGTTCAGTCGGACAGGTTCATAAACATCACACAATGCTTGGATGAGGCGCGAAATCGCCGCTGCTGCGGATTCACCTAACCTCCCTAAGTCGTCAGCGGCACGGGATCGGACAGCCACATCATCATCACCCAATTCGGCAATGTGCATCGCCAAGTTTCCATTGGAAACCGACTGCGTCGAATGCCCGTTGGACTCACCCGCCATCCAATTCCAGACATGTCGCCATGTCCCTTGATGCGTGGGCGTTGCTGAATCAACATCTTTTAGTTTCCAGTGCGGATCCGTTACATTCCACTCCGGTTTCTGCGGCGCGTCCATCCGAACGAACTGAAACTTCATCATGTAGCGTGTTTTGTCCGTCAGGTTTGCCATGGCGCGATGCCACAAGTCAAAATGGATAATCGTTAGGGTACCTGCTGCCCCACTGAGTGCCAATTCACCATCATTATCCTTAGTGATACGCGTATCATAGTACTGCGTTCCCGGTAAGACTGCCGAGGGTCCGATTTCGAGCGGTGAGTCCTGTGGATAGTAGAACGCCATCGCCCAGCGTGGACAGTGGTGCCGGACTTTATGATAGCCCCAGTAACTATCCTTGTGGAATCCCTGTCCATCGCTGTGCGGACGGTTTTGATGGGGGTGCCGATGGGAATGCATGGCGTAATTCTCGCCCAGAATACTCGTAAATGCACCACGGACAGCAGGTTCCTCAAAAACGGCTTGCAATTCGGGAACGCGTGGCAAAATGTTGTTTCCCAAATTTCCCTCTTTCGCCGTGAGTTCCTGCGTTTTTCGGTAGATAGTTTCATGGAAACTGCGCGGCAGATCGGCTTTTATGGTGAGATGTCCATTGACAATAAATTCCCGCATCTGTGCGTCGGTCAGTTTATGGCTTTCCTTTAGTTGTGAACTCGCTTGCATGGTCAAACTCCCTTTTAAGGGTTATCAGTTGTCGGTCGTGAGTTATCGGTGATTCCTATTTTTCGCGGTGCTTTTTCCTGTCAGAATCAGGATTTACAGGATTTTAAGATTTGCAGGATAATCGTTGATAGTCAGTTGTCTGGATTCGGATATCCCTCCTACCAGAGATCTAAACATTCCTAACCTATTTTACTTGACCCGCATTTATTTGTCATCTGTTTTAATTCGGCGTGTGGGTATTTTGGTAGTTGTCTGAATCGCGGATTCTCACGGATTTCACAGATTTCGCGGATTTTGGGGGGCTTCTGTCAAATGGACGGGGCAACTGAGGTTAATTTCAATTCCTTTCAAGTTGTATCGTATATGCCATCAAGGGTCCGATTATTTTTTCTGAGACATCTTCACTTGAAAACATGGATTCCACCTCTTGCAGCACTACGCTTTTTTCTTCGTCGTCGATGATCTCTTCCCACGGATTGAATTTAAGATGTTTTTCCAACTTCGCGATTGGAAAGATCATCTTGCGACGCAAACTTACTTGTATGCACATAACCTCAAGTGCTCTCTCTTTGCCGATAAAAGGTACATCGTTCTTATTAACGATGAGTATCCAATTAGGTAATTTCGCTATCGGATGCAGTATGTTCATAAGGATCCCTTAACTATGGGATATCAATTGTCTGAATCAGGATTTTCAGGATTCAAGGATTTTCAGGATTACATATCCTTGTTGCGGGAAAGCCTATCCAAAATAGTATTCAGCCCGCAGTGGTCAGCAATCAGAAATAAACAACTGAAGATACACCTTTTTATAGTAGATCCTACAATTACTAAAGTTTGGACAATCTTGATCAGGTTCCTGTCTGATTTTCAAAGCCTCTGTGATTTTTCTCAGGATTCTTGACGCAAACGCAACTGAAAAAAAATAAGTCCCAAAGCGGCAGCCC
The DNA here is from genome assembly GCA_021295715.1 of Candidatus Poribacteria bacterium. NCBI lineage: Bacteria > Candidatus Poribacteria > Candidatus Poribacteria bacterium. Next base: position 44,561 of record JAGWBV010000040.1, read on the forward strand.
CAGCGGGGCGACAGGTGGAAATTCTAAAAATTGTCCAAAGCTTAGTACAATTAACATTACATTATTGAATTGTAGGAGGGGGGAAACACCCAAGCAAAAACACCCCGATTCCCGACTGCCAGCGGGTTGGGTCGCGATTCGGAGGGTACGCCCCCTACAGAAGAGATGTGAACTTAATTATGGGCTTTACTATAACTGATAGCCGACAGCTGACCGCCATTCCCCAATTCGCCACGAGCAGGAAGGTATCTTCAGACGAACTGTGGGAAACACTTGAAGGAAATTGCCTCGCGTTTCAATTCCCTACGAGCGGGGGGCATCCTTCTTGAAGTCATAGGCAGCATGGGCAGCCAGTTTCAATTCCCTACGAGCGGGAAGGGGCATTCAGACCCGATGATGGGATCGTTACATTCGCCGAACCGATACGATAGTTTCAATTCCCTACGAGCGGGAAGGGGCATTCAAAACAGTAATCAGCTATCAGCCGTTAGCAACCAGAAACTCTCTTACTGATAGCCGACGGCTGACTGCCGACTGCCATTCCTCATTCCCTTCAAACGGGAAGGCATCTCCAAAGGGCAACAACTAATCCTAAGACGAGGACTATTGTCATATTCCTCATTCCCTACGAACGGGAAGGCATCTCCAAAGAGACCCCATTTTGCACCCAGTTCAGCCGTAGCACCGTACACCCCAAAACCAAACGCGAAAAAATTGTCCTTCATTTGCACCCGTTATTCATACATTTGAAGGACATAGCAATGAATCGTCACACCCTCGACGATCGAGGTTTCAATACGAGGTTCCGGTCCCTGCCTATGATCGAACACGATGTAGAACCCCTCGGTCACACCCTCTAACTTAAGATACCTCGCGAGCTGCCGCTTCCCTGACTGATAATAGTGCGTGCCTCGCCAAATCTTTGTCTCAACGATGTATTTTCGCTGATTATGCGTCACAATGATATCCATCCGCCCGCGCCCGGTTTGAACTTCAATGTGCATCATACCACCGATCCGTCTGACAAACGCGTCAAGATATGCCATCAAAAGATACTGTCCGACCGATTCCTGCGGTGTATCCGGCATTTGTAGTATTCTGAAACCCGCACGGACAATGAAGTCTCGGAAGTTATTCAGTAGCGATCCCATATCAATCCGCCCTGTAGACATGAGATAGTCATCAAAGCCATTGTCTGTGTCGTCTGGTAGGTATCTATCTTCTAAGCCGTTCACCGTCGGCTTGAACGTGCGGAGGATACGATACAGATAGATCGGGTTGAGAATTTCACACATACCATCGATCCCCTCTTGAATGACTCCGTAAGTTGCTAATTCACTGATGATGTCGTCGTCCAAATTAAAGTCTACACCTTCATCGCGCGTCATGATGTGCATCAGGACGCTTTCAAAACGGGGATCCCTACGGATATTGGTCGTGAGATGATCAATATTCGTGTTCCGCTCGCGTAGGAGTCGTGTGTGTGCGGTTGTAAAGTGTGCTATCGTAATCGGTTCGTTCTTTGGAATGTCCAACGTCTCCGTGAGGATCTGCGCTAACCGATTCACCAGCACGGGTTGCCCTGCCGTCTGCTTATGAATGGATTCTATGACCTCTGGCATGAAGATTTGCCCAACTTCTTCTGTGTATTGTCTGAGGAGTTCACGTACCTGTTCAAGGGTAAAGTTGGGTAAGCGGAATTCGTCTTGGATATTGAAAGGTGAAACCGATCGGTCATAGTCGAGTTGGGTAATACTCTTGACACCTACGATGCCAACACTGTGCGGACACCGAGGTTCGTCGGAGAGATAGATAAGGCGGAGCGCATACAAGAAATCGCTTAAGGCACTTTGAGGTATACCATCAAACTCGTCTATCATCAGAACAATCCGCTGATTTTGCAGGATCCTCTGAAGCTCTCTGAAAAAGTCAATCATCGAAATATGGGTCGTGAGCGGGGTGGCATCTAAAAACTGAGACAGAGCAGGCATATGCCGCTGTTTCTGAAAAACGCTTTCGATTTGGGACCGGATCCCTTTTGATAGGTACGTGTAAAACTCAGGGATTGATAAATTGCGACACACCTGAAAATCAAGGCGGATTGGGAAGTAGGCAGCCTCAGATGTGGGAGAAGCAGCGTTCTGTCGGGCGGTTTCGTGGCGTGCAGGTTCAACTTGTGATCCCGTTCCTGGTCCTTCGCTGAGTACGTCAATGACGCACCGGAAGAACGTTGTTTTGCCCGTTTGTCGCGGTGCGAAAAGCACAATATACTTACCCGCTCTGACACGGTTGATGAAGTCGGCAATCTCGTTTGTGCGGGGGACAAAATAGTGTTGTGCGGGGTCGACGCGCCCTTCAGTACCAAATCTTCTCATTTGCTGCAGAATTCCTTATCTTTCCACCGAACTCATGTTATTGTTAAGTATATCCACATTTGCACAAATGTCAATCTTTAAATAATAGCAGTTTCTACACATTTTTCGCCCCGCTGGGGCTTAAGGGGCTGATAGGCGTGAGGCTTTTATCCTGCCAATCTTCAAATCCCGAAAATCCCGATTCAGACAGACAATCAACAAAAACTTTACACCTCCCAATACTGTTATTTTCCTTGACACGAATTTATTTCTCGGCTATTTTATTGCTTAGTTTTCAGTCATCAGTTTCCAGGAGTCAGTAACAGAACGGATAAATAAACGAGATCGCAAAACTGGACGACGGAGGCAATACATAGATGGGAATTTTATCGAAGGATCAACGTAAACAGTGGAAGACAGACGGATACCTCGTTTTGAAGGGGGTGCTCTCTCCTGAAGAGCTCCAAGCATTGAGAGCGACGGTAGATGAAATGGATGCGGAATTTCGGAAAGGTGAAAATGTCACTGCCGATTCTGTTTTCGACAAGCGGAATGTGATGGAAGACAACGACATTTTTGTGGATATGATGGATCATCCAGTAACGTTTCCGATTGTGCGTGAACTGATAGGCGATTACATCCAACTGAGTATGTCTGAGGTCATCGTTCGACCACCGAACCCGAAGGATCAAGGGTATCTGCATACGGACGGCGGACAGGCGATGCGAACGATTCGGGTCAGCAGATCGAGTTCACCCCTACAAGTCAAAATCCATTATTTCTTAACGGATCTTGATAAGACAGACAGTGGAAACTTTACCGTTGTGCCGGGGAGCCATAATCGGACGTTTCCAGAAACCGGGGTCAAAGATGGCCCCTATATCCCTGAAGCCGTGCAGTTGCGTGTAAAAGCAGGTGATGCCGCCGTCTTTCCGCACGCGTTGTGGCACGGTGTTGTCGCAAACCGCTCGGAACACGCCCGGAAAACGCTTATCTACTGTTACAGCCATCACTGTTTCCGTCCATTTGATTACGAAAAGGCAACACCTGAACTGATGGCGCGATGCACGCCACGTCAGCGCAGGTTAATCGGAGACATCGGGGATTGGAGACCGGGATCGTATTTCTATTCGCCGGGTGATCAGGAAAAATTAATCGACGGGTTAGAAGAGAATAGTTAGTCGATTTCAATCACAACATATTGTTGTTCCACGGTGACAGGAAAGGTGTCGGCGACATAAGGACCCTTTTCGGCTCCAGAATTGGATGCCTCGATGTTCTCACCGCTCTCGACGTGGACTTCGTATTTTCTGACGCGTCGTTGTGCGGGACTCCACCAAGATTGTCCTGTTTTGATGTCGAATTCCCAACTGTGCCATGGGCATCGGAGAATTTCACCGTGGCGGGTGTAGTTATAGGTGCCAGGCACAGGGGATTCTAAAAATCCAGTGACCAGCCCACTGCACAGGGGGCCGCCTTGATGTGGGCAGCTATTACGGATAGCGAAGTACTCGCCATCAATATTAAAAACACCGATGGAGCGTCCGCCGATTTCGACGATTTTACGTTCACCGGGAGGAATTTCGTCTGGGGTTGCGACTACGTATTTAGGCATGTGGTTGTTAGGGAGCCGTCAGCAATCAGCCATCAGCGGTCAGTAAGAGTCGAGAGCATAGGAAAAACACTCGTTCCTACAATTGGTTATTGGTTTTCGGTTATCAGTAAGAGTCGGGATTCGGAGATCCCTCCTACAAGCGTTTACGAGTTGAAAACTTGGAAGGATGGAAGGGCGGAAGATAGTGGACACAGTGTTTCTTCCAGCCTTCCTGCTTTCCATCCTTTCTCAAAACCTGATATTGGTTTTCTGATATTGCTTCATCAAAGTGCCTACCTACTTTAAGAGGGAAGCTGCCACTACAGTTTATCAAATGCGTAAAGTTCGCGGGCGTTCTCTGACAGGATCTTGCGACGCAGTTCCGGTTTCAGGAAACTGGGCAAAGCGCGGTCGGGAGAATCAAAATCCCAATGCGGGTAATCCGTGGCGAACATGAGCTTATCGTCCATATTCATCTGCTCCAGCATTTGCTCGAAATACTCGCGTTTCGGCGGTTCTTCCATGGGTTGTGTGCTCAGCCAGAAATGATCTCGGATGTATTCCGAAGGTTTCCGTTTAAGGTCTGGCACTTCCGCGCGTAACTTCTCCCATGTGGCATCGAGTCGCCAGATAAGCGGTGGGAGCCATGCGAATCCGCCTTCAATAAGGACGATCTTGAGGGTCGGGAAACGGTCAAATACGCCTTCAATGACGTAACTGATGACTTGGGTATGGAAGGCTTGCGGCATACCGCCATGGTCTTCGATGTAATAAGAGGGCCACCCGGCGCCTGATATGGGACCCTGATTGCCGCCAAAGTGGATACCGATCGGTAGATCGTACGCAGCGGCTGCCTCGTACATTTTCCAGTATTTTCGGTTTCCAAGCGGGTCTCTCGTCCGCGCGAGCAGCAATATCTGAACAAACGCTGGATTTGGACCGCAGCGATGGATCTCCGCAGCAGCGAGGTCCGCGTTCTCATAAGGAACGACGATAGATGCCCGGAGACGCGGATCCGGTTCAACCCAGTCGGCGACCTGCCAATCGTTGACTGCGCGTGCGAGTGCATCACCAAATTCAATATTTAACTGCTCACCCACGGGCATGAGTGGGTTCAGCACGCCGTACTCAATGTTGAATGCGTCGAGGAGTTGTTCCTGCATGAACGCTAAATCTGCACCGGGAGAGACACCTGACGGGGGCCAAGCATCCCGTCGTGCGGCATTCAGGAGCGCGCGCGGATAATAGCCGCCGATGCGGCCCTTGAGACCGAAAGTCTTGTAGTGCTCCTGCCACCGCTCGGATAGATAGGGGGACAGACCTCCGGGTGGGATAGAGTTATGGATGTCGCAATCAATAACAGACTTTGCAATATGGGCTTGCGAGCTGCGCCCTAAATTAGAACGTTTCGGCGTTGTGTTTTGCATTGCGTTTTTCTCCAAAAGACTTAAAAAGTGAAAACGGATTGACTAAAGTTGATAGAAGACACGTGCGTTCTCGTGTAGAATTTTACGAGCAAGTGCACCGGGTAGATCTGCTGGGAAAGCCTCGTTGGGCGTATTGAACTGCCAATGCGGATAATCTGTTGAAAACATTAACATCTCATCGGATTCCAATTGCCCGATAATCTGAAGAAGTTGCTTCGGTGTCGGTGGCGCATCGATAGGTTGTAAGGTAAACCGAATGTGCTTGCGCATGTATTCAGACGGTGGACGTTTCACCCACGGTGTATTGTGTCGGAGACCTCGCCACTCTTTATCGATCCGCCACATCACAGCCGGAAGCCATGTAAAACCACTTTCAATCAGAACGACACGCAGGTCGGGAAACTGGTCGAAAACGCCTTCCGCAACGAGGCTAATCACCTGTGCTTGGAAGACCTGTGTCATCCCACTATATTCCTCTAACAGTGTCGAGGGCCAGCCAGTTGCAGAGGGCTGATTACCGGGGGCACCGCCGTAATGGATGCCGATCGCGAGATTCTTGCGGACTGCGGCTTCGTAGATCGGATGGAAAATGCGGTTACCGTAAGGGGTACGTGAACGAACAGGGAGAATCACTTGAACAAACCCTGGATGATCGCCAACTCTCTCAATTTCCTTCACAGCGAAGTCTGGAATTTCGCTCGGAATCACAAGTGAAGCACGGAGTCGAGGTTCAGGATCAAGCCAATGTTCTATTTGCCAGTCGTTTACCGCCTGTGCGATAGCTGCAGCGAGGTCGGGTTGGTGAATGCTTTGCACACGATAGGCACAGTTGAGAATACCGTATTCCAGATTCCAAGCATCAAGCAGGTGTTCACGGACATGTTCGAGATCCAAGTCCCACGGAGACGGCGCATCCGGATGTGTTGTTAACGGGGCCTGACGCGGATAATCATTGGCATCGGGACCTCTAAAGCCGGAAGTGCTACAATAGTCGACCCAGAAATCAGACATGTAAGGAAAAAGCGTCTGTAAGGTTGGGACTTCGTTATGGATGTCGCAGTCAATTGCCTTGACCCCTGCTTGGACGAAATTCGGGGTATCCTTACTTTCCATCTACCTCTCCTCGGTTTGACAAACAATGGGGCGTACTGGATTTGAACCAGTGACTTCTACCGTGTGAAGGTAGCGCTCGTACCCCTGAGCTAACGCCCCACGTAAACCTAGGACCAGCCGGTTATGAGCCGGCGGCTCTGACCACTGAGCTATGGGCCCTTTTCAGTCAATTTTCGTGTAGAAATTATATCATATTTCACATTAAAAATCAAATATTTTAAGAGTCATCAGTTATCAGTTATCGACCGGTTACTATTTACCCTTAATGAACAAAATCTCGGAGTTTTCGGCTGCGTCGGGGGTGTCTTAACTTCCGAAGTGCTTTCGCCTCAATTTGCCGAATGCGTTCCCGTGTTACTTCAAAGATATTGCCGACCTCTTCAAGCGTCCTCGGATAACCATCTTCAATCCCAAAACGGAGAGAAATTACCCTTCTTTCGCGTTCATTGAGTTCGGAAAGGACTTCCTGAATCTGCTCTTTGAGGATATTCAACTCGGCTTCTTGGACAGGGGACGGAGAATCAATATCCATAATGAAAGCACCGAGTGGGTTCTCATCCTCTTCACCGATCGGGGTATCTAAAGAGGCTGTTTCTGGGGCGACTGCCAAAGCTTCATTGACCTTATTGGTGGAAATCCTGAGATCGGCGGCGATCTGTTCAGCTGAGGGTTCAGTGCCTAACTCCTGTAAGAGTGAACGTTGCACACGCTTAATTTTGTTAATGCGTTCGTGCATGTGGACAGGGATACGGATCGTGCGTCCTTGGTCAGCGATAGCACGTGTGATACCTTGCCGAATCCACCATGTGGCGTAGGTGCTAAATTTATATCCGCGCTGATAATCAAATTTGTCCACTGCCCGCATCAAGCCGATATTTCCCTCTTGGATTAAGTCGAGAAATTCGAGTCCCGATGCGCGGTGTCTATGTTTTTTGGCAATACTGACAACCAGTCGGAGATTCGCTTCAACAATCGCCATTTTTGCGTCTTGTGCCTCGGATTCACCCTTGTCAATCTGCTGTGTGAGGGTCCTGAGTCGTTCTCGCGGAACGCCTATTTCGGTCATGTGCTGTCGGATATTGCGTTGTAACCGAACAATGTGTATGTATGCGACTTTTGTTGCATCGCTTTTAAACTGGCGATCCGTTCCGTTACTGCCGTTGAGCCATTCATCGGGGATATTATAGGTCTGCTGAAGGTGCTGGATTTCACTTTCCCAAGTGCTAATCTGATACTCGGCTTGTTTGACCAGGTCAGAAATCTTGCTAATTTCCTCTCGGTCAATTTTAAGTTGATCGAGCGTCTTAATGAGATTGGTCCGGGTTTTCGATTTCGCAGAGGTTTTCCCACCGTTTTTAGCAGCGGAAGGCGGGGTAGTGGTGAGACGTTCCATCTCCAAGTTTTCGAGTACACCCAACGCCTTCTTGACCTGTTCGCGTAATTTGCGTTCCTTATTCTGTGTCGAGGTGCTCGAAACAGGCATATCAATAATATCAGAGGCGCGCTTTTTAGCCGTGACGATTTTATAGAGAAGTTTCCGAACTTCAGTGATGGCAAGTGCTGTACCGAAGGTCGCTTCATGAGCCGTGCGATGTCCCGCCTCAATCTGCTTCGCGAGTTCCACCTCTTGTTTCTTATCAAGGAGATGAAATTTCCCCATCTCGCGCATGTACACCTTCACGGAATCGTCCGTGTAACTTGTACCCGCTGCAGCGATTTCTGCCATTTCGTCTTCGTATCCGAGTTCATCGTTGCTCTCGGTATCCAGGTAATCAAGGGTAGGATGATCTTTAAAATCCACCATCAACTTCCTCCTTCATTTGAGTTTTCCCCGTGAGTGTCCACAATATCGTTATTACGTAAGGCGCGTCTTTGGTTCGAGAGTTTCACCAATTCCTCAAGAGTTTCTCTTTCATCTGCCCCCTCAGCGAGTGCGTGCGATCGAACACGCTGTTCAAGATCTCGCAAAAGGAAATGCCGTAGTTTTTTAAGGCATCCGTCCACCCGTGCCTGTAGTAGGTTCGGTGGCGGTGTTCTCTGTAGAATTATACTTGAAATAAACGCACTGAGTTTTTCATCAGGGCATTCATTGATGAGGGCTTGGATATCTACAGTCTCGTCGTCTGTACAACCTTCCCACAGCAATTGTGCGATGCTAACAAAATGAGGTTCCGTGAAACTCTGATAGTCAAATTGAGATTTGACATTAGAGATTAACGCTGGGCTTTGGATTAATGCTTCAATCAATTGACGTTCAATTTGTGCGCGGGGTGTCAATCGTTGGTTATTTGTTTTCGTTCGCCGCTGCTGATCGGAAGTAGAGGTCTCCTTAAACCCCATGTCTCGCAATTCCTGCCAAAGTACCGATTCCTCCACATGGAGTTCCCTTGCGGTGTATTTGATGTATTCGCTCCGCTCTACCCGATTCTTGAGATTTAGGAGCGTCTCAACAACCTCTTTGACGACCTGTGTTTTCACATCAATCCGATGAATGTCCTGCCGTTGGATGGCGGCTTGAATCTGAAATTCGATGAGATTTATCGCTTTGTCCGTGAATTCTGTGAACGCTGGTGCTCCATGTTTTCGCGTAAACGAATCTGGATCTTCGCCTGTAGGTAGCAGCGCAATACGCACCCGCAACCCTTCTGCAAGGAGTCGGTGCAATCCGCGTTGTGCCGCTTGGAAACCGGAGGCATCTCCGTCGTAGACAATGATAACTTCGGGAGCAAACCGCTTCAGTAGGTTCGCATGATTTTCGCTCAACGAGGTCCCAGAGGACGCTACGACATTCTCAATTCCGGACTGAAAAAGCATCAAAACGTCCATATACCCCTCTACAAGAAGGACATGTTGCTTTTTGTAGATAGATTGGCGTGCCTTGTCGAGATTGTAAAGAATATTACTCTTATCGTAGAGAACTGTCGCCGGAGAATTCAGATACTTCGGTTGATGTTCTTCAGAGAGCGATCGTCCACCAAAACCGACGGGTATGCCGCGTTCATTGTTAATCGGAAAAAGCACCCTGTTCCAAAAACGATCCTGTGGACCCCGATCTTCGTCACGAATCAGTCCGGCATCGATGAGTTGCTGTATCGTAAAACCTTTATCTGTAGCGACTTTAATAAGATCACGTCGTCCAGACTTGGCATAGCCCAACTCGAAGGAACGGAGCGTTTTCAATTGGACACCCCGGTGCTTGAGATACTGCCTCGCCGACGCACCCGCCCCATCAACCAGAAGTTGCTTGTGGTAGTGTTCCACAGCAAACCGGTTGAGATCTTCCAAAGTTGTGAACCTTTTTCGGTTCGCACTCCCCCGACTATCTTGGCTCGGTAGGTCAATATTCAGCCGACCCGCTAACCACTCTACCGTCTCAATGAAGTTCTTACCTTCATGTTTTTGCACAAAAGAGATGACATTGCCACCCGTTTGACATCCAAAACAGTAGAACATCTGCTTTTGCGGTGAGACCGTGAAGGAAGGGGTCTTTTCATCGTGAAACGGGCAGAGTCCCTTGTAATCTCGACCGGCAGGTCGCAGCGCGACACCGCACTCGGAGATGACTTCAACAATGTCGCTTCGACTCCGAATCTCATCAATTGTTTCGCGTGGCACAGGGGCTCTTGTCTGCGGACTTTTCACGGTGAATCTGCCTCTAATGTATTAAGGTAAACCTATTCTTTCAAACCCAGTGCGGTTGGAAACCGCACCTACCAGTATGGTAACCATCAACGGTTAGGAACCACATCTAATGGCAACTTGCTTAATATACTACTCCTTGAATGTAACGATGGTTACGCCCTCACCGCCTTGGCTGAGTGGCGCGAACTGGTACTTGGTTACATGCGGATTCCCACGCAACTCGTCATGAACGGCTTTTCGCAATGCGCCGGTGCCTTTGCCGTGAAGAATCCGAACTGTCGGGAGACCCGCAAGATACGCATCATCAAGATACTTATCGGTCAAGTCTAACGCCTCTTTTACAAGCAACCCTCGGATATTGAACTCACTACTGATTGTATTGGACTTACTATATTGAATATCGAGTACAGACGTTGATAGGTTTGATGTTTCTTTTTTCGGGTGGACAGAATCGATTTCGTGGTAGGCAGCTTGCGTTTGCATATTCCCTACCAGAATCTGAAGTGGCGTTTTACCGCGCGGTTTAATAGCCGTGACTTCTCCAAATCGGTTAAGCTTCTTGACTCTGACCTTATCACCGACGTTAACTTTGAGTTTCGGTTGGTTAGATTGTTTTTTCGGGGGTTCTTTTTTCAGTGATTTTTTCGCAGCCTCTATCTCTGAAAAAGCGTTTCGGATACTATTTTTAGAGGCTTGTTGTTTCCGAATATCACCGACGAGTTTCTCTACGGTTTTGCGTGCGTTGGCGACGATGTCGCGAGCCTCGCTCTCAGCCTGCTGTTTTAAGGTGTTCCGTTGTGTTTCAAGGGTTTGAAGGAGGTGTGTATGTTTCTCGGATGCGACCTCAGCTTCTCGAATCTTATCGTGCAGGAGTGCGCGTTCTGTTTCCAATTCATCTTGTGTTTGCTGCAAACGCACGAGAAGGTCTTCAACCGCCACGTTATTATTGCCTAAATGCGTTTGTGCTTCATCAAGAATGTCAGAAGGGATTCCGAGTTGCGAGGCGATTTTTATGGCATTGCTACTTCCGGGTATACCTATCTGGAGTCGGTAGGTCGGACGTAGGGTCGTCCAATCGAACTCCATTGAAGCGTTTTCCATAGTTTGTTGTGTATGGGCATACGCCTTGAGCGCGCCATAGTGCGTCGTGACGATGGTATTTACTTCTCTATCACCGAGCCAATCAAGGAGTGCCATACCGAGAGCCGTCCCTTCGCTCGGATCCGTTCCAGCACCGATCTCGTCCAGCAACACAAGTGAGTATTCAGCATGCTCGATTTTCCGAAGCATCTCCGCAATCTTCGTGATATGTGAGGAGAAGGTACTCAAACTCTGTTCTATGCCTTGGTCATCGCCGATGTCAGCAAAGATCTGGTCGAAGATAGCGACCTGACTCCCGTGTTCCGCTGGAATATGTAAGCCGGATTGTGCCATGAGCGTCAGTAGCCCGACTGTTTTGAGAACAACAGTTTTACCACCGGTATTCGGACCCGTGATAACCAGCGTATTGAACGTTTTGCCGAGATGAACGTTTGTCGGCACAACATCTGTCGGTAGATCCGCGCTTCTCTCCGAATCGGAATCTGACGGACGCTCGTTCTGAAGATGGAACTCCAACAAGGGGTGCCGTGCTTCAATTAATTTTACGACACCGCGGGTATTCAATTTCGGTTCGACAGCGTCTAACGCCAAGCTAAAACGTGCCTTTGCGTTCAAAAAATCGAATTCCGCTAACAGATCGAGCGACAGTTCCAATTCGTGTAGGTTATTTCGCACGCGGTCGGTGAGGTCGAGGAGGATGCGTCGAATTTCACGGTGTTCGGCTTCAGCGGCTTCATGGAGCGCGTTGTTCATCTGGACGATTTCCAACGGTTCTACGAAAAATGTAGCACCGCTTGTGGATTGCCCCTGAACGACGCCTCGAAAAGATGAGCGTGCTTCCTGTTTTATTGGAATGACATACCGATTGTTTCGAGAGGTGATGATCTGTTCCTGAATTGCTTTCTGATGCTCCGGTGAACGCAGCGTCGCTTCGAGTTTTTGGTGTATATTTTCACGAAGGCGCGACAATTTCCGACGGATGGTGCGCAACTCAGGGCTTGCGCGATCCAACAACATTCCCTCAGCATCGATGCAATGACGGATCGCCTCAACTAATTCTGGAAACACCGGCAGTGCATCGACAATGGCAAAGAGATTGGGAAATTCCTCTCGATCGCGTTTCTTAAAGGTACGATGGATGTCTTCGGGAATCTGTGCGACCTTTCGGACATCAAGAAGTTCCTCAGCATCTAAAAAGGCACCTGTCTTCGCAGCATGGGTTAGCGATTTGCGGATATCCTTTAAACCGTTCAGCGGGATTCCACCGTAAACTTGATGAAAGAATTTCGTTTCACTGCACAACGTGAGTAGATAGCGGACTTTATCGACATCAGAAGAGGGCGCGAGGGTGTCAACACGCGCCGTTCCGAGTTGAGAAGCGGTGTACTTTTTCAAAAGTGCACGAATTTTGTCATATTCTAATGCTTTTTCAACACTGGCTAACACTTTTTAATTGTTCCTTGCGGTTCGGTCAGGTGGGTTTGACAGATAAAGTGCCTCTCCGTAGACCCGCCTGCGCCGTTGTTCCAGGCTACGTTTTTACTTATACCTTGCGGAAACCTTTATGAGGCGAAACCCTCTTAACCGACGGCTGATGGCTGACTGCTGACTGCTTAATAATTCTTGTGCTTAAGGTTACCCCATGTCGTGACTAACTTCTCTTGCGGTTCAACCGGCAATATCTGCCCATCCCGCAACCAAGCAATGACAAAAACGCTACCATCTACCTCGACGATGACTTCGGTTTCTTGGGTAGCAAATTCATAGAGATAGATGGAACCCCATCGAGAATACGCTATATAGTCTCCTTCAGGTGCCCAATCTGCCCAATACCCGGTGGCTTTGTCCACATCAAACAGTGTCTCAATTGCTTTGGTTTCAACATCGATTGTGCAGAACGTATCGAACTCTCTGTTCCATCTCAGGAAGAGGATGCGTTGTCCATCGGGTGCCCACACAGGATAGAAATCTTTATGGAGTTCGGTCAAAATTTCTATCTCTTTGGTTTCAACGTCTAAGAGGTAGAGGTATTCCAACCAACCCGGTCTCGAAAGCGAAAAGGCGAGTCGTTTGCTATTCGGCGACCAGGACATTCCCCAAAATGAGTAGGGCCATCCTTGGTGTGGCACTGCTGTCATGGCCTCCATCTCTCCGGTCTCGATATCCATTACCCAAATCTGGTTTTCTTGCGGAAGCTGGTTTATCGTCCAACCGTTGAAAGCGAGTTTTTTGCCATTGGGAGAAACCGAAAGAAACCGATACGTGCCAGCTGATGGCGTAATGAGTTTCTTGTTCTTGGGATTTTCGGGATTCACGGAATAAACATTAGAGTGCCCAGCGTCCCGTTGGATGAAATAAAGGAGATCTCCGTTCGGACCCCACGAAGGATACATACCTTTGAGGTTCAGGGCGGTCGCTCTAAAATCCTTAGTGCCTGTGATTGATGTCGTATAGAGATTCCAATCGAAGCGTCCGAGATTTTCATCGAATCCGTTGACTGCATACGCCAAGTTTCCTGATAGTGCAGCTTCACCCAACGATGCAAAAGGGATGAGGGTTAAAAAAAGTGCTCCCAAAAGAATAAATCCAACGGTTTTGGAAGCAAAAAAGGGCGGACGACAATATTTATAAAACATTATTGCTGCTCCTTAATTAAGGATAGAAAAATTGTTGGTAAAACTACAAATTATTGGGCAGTCCCAAGGCGTTTGTAATGGAGCAGCGCGTTCTCATAGAGGCGGCGACTTAACCCCAGTTTTTCAAGTTCAACAACCGAAGCGTAACTGTAGAGTGCTGAGCTTTCTCTCCCTTCGTCGTCGGCACGGCGGGCGTTTTGAACGTTATTGATGAGTGCGATTGCTTCTTTTTCAAAACTTCCAATCTGCTTTCGGAGTTCCGTGGACAATCCACCTTGAATGTCTTTGTTGACTTTGTAGGTGCGAATCGCGTCGGTGTAGGCGACATAAGCGTCATAGTAACGCTTTTCGTTCTCCAGTTTTTCCGCATTTGAGAGATCCAACGTTTCACCCATGGCAGCGATAACAACTTTTGCGTCTTCAATGACTTCAAGGCTTTTTTGAGCAAGTCCTGCTTCAAGTGTCGTCCGGAATTCATCCAAGATCTCTTTATATGCGGCACGCGCGCTCTCGGTGTCCCCCAACTTTTCATAAACAATTGCCTGATTAAATTTGGCTTCGGCAAGCACAAATTTCCGGATCTCTGGTGAGAGTGCTGGTGTCGGGGGGAATGCTTTTGCCTGATAGGCATCAACGGCTTTTGCGTAGTCGCCTTCCTGTTCGTAGGTGTTGCCTATTGCCTTCTGTGCGTACAGGCTGTACATCTGATTTTCGGGTTGATGGTTCGCAATAATCTGTTGGAATTGTGAACGTGCTTCTGCGTAGTTACCCTGATAATAGAGTGAACTTGCGTATTGATACCGTGCTTTGTCAGCGAAAGCGGTATTCGGATATTTCTCAAAGACCTGTTGAAGTTGCGTCTGTGCGGTTGGGAGAGATTCCTCACTTTCCGCTAATTTGTCGGCATCAAAAAGGCTTTCCTCGGTGGTTCGATAGGTTTCCGTGGCTTCACGCAGTGCCATCGTTGCTTCGGCGCGACTGTTTTTCTGATTCTGATAATATGCCGCATAGCCGGCGACAGCAATAATGACTACCCCCACCGCAATAACGATGGTTCGCAGATTCTCTTTCAGGAACTGGTAGATTTTCAGAAGCCCTTCAATAAATTTATCTTCTTGGATTTCTTCTTTCGTCAATCGTTGATCTCGTGCCATGGATTTCCTCAATTTTTGGCGATTTTTTCAGTCAAACTATTTAAGCGGGTGACGGGAATTGAACCCGCGACCCTCAGCTTGGGAAGCTGACGCTCTACCGCTGAGCTACACCCGCATTAATGGTATTATACCATATCCTTTCGGCGTTGTCAATGTTGTGAAAATAAAATGAAAAGCGGGCGTTGGCAGGGTAGAGAATCGGGGTTTGAAAGTGTCGCCAGATGCCCGCTTTTCCGTAGGTTGAGGCGCGCGGGGCGTGCAGTCCCGGTTCCTCTGGAATGTCTATTGCAATTTGTCCAGTTCGCCGAGAACTTGCGCAGCTGACAACGTATTGTCGGGAGGTGCCGCTTCGACGTGTTTGAAGGCGATATTTCCAGACGTATCAATAATAATGACACCGCGTGTGGTAATACCGACATCTTCGATTGCCATACCGAACGCCTTAGAAACCGCAAGGTTCATATCTGCGAGGAGCGGGAAATCGACACCACCCAGCACTTCACTCCATGCCTTATGGGCAAACGTTGAATCACGATTGATTGCGATGACTTCAGCGCCTTTGGCTTGAATCGCCGACAAACTTTCGTTGAAATCTGGCACCTGTTCAGCACAGACCGGGGAAAAAGCGAGTGGATAGAAAAGCACGACTAAATTTTTGCCTGAATAGTCGCTCAATGAAACTTCAACATCTTCTTGGTTGACTGCACCTGTAAGCGTGAAATCCGGTGCAGCACTTCCTACATCTGCCATGAAATTCCTCCTATGTGCGCTTGAAAAACGCGTCTAAATCATGAGAGTTTTCTTTTATCAAACTCACGTTATGTTATATTCACGTTAGGGACGTTCATTTGGTTACTGAAACGCGTAAGTTTATTTTCTCTTTAAGGCTGCCCATGATGTTGCGAGTTTCCCTCTCGGTTCAATTGCCGTCAGAGAGGCAGTCGTAGAACCGTTCACAGCGACATCATCGAAACTCGCTTGTGTATCCCATGTCCAGACCCCGACTTGCCCAACGGGATACGCGTCATCAAAAAAGACACCCTGTTCTATATCGTTAATAGCAACCGCGATGCGACTGCCTTCAACGACAACGCGGAGTGTGAACCACGCATTGCGCGTAATCGTCAGTCCGATAGGTTCAATGTCGTGTTCGATTTCATCGCGTGCTTCAAATCCGTCTTTAAAGGCGGTGCTGCGTTTGTGTCGCCACAACTCAGACTTGTTCTCTTTCGGACAGATGAGGTACACATAATACTCAAACTCATTTTGTGCCCGGAAGACGATACCACCCCAGTGTCCGTCATCAACACGAACCTTTGCTTCCAGCGTGTGGTCTGCCCATTCTACGCCATCAACCAATGCCTTCTGGGCTTCACCCCAGCGCATTGTTTGTTTATAGATGCCTTCTTGGACTTCCCAACTGCCGTTCGCGGGCACCCAATCGTGGGCATCGTCGTCAAATGTCCAAACGTGCTCTTCAGCAGTCGCAAGCGGAACGATATAAATACTGATGCCCATTAGAAGGAGTGCAAGTCGAACTTTCATAACGTTCATCACGGTCAGAAACTACCGCTAACCTAATCTGAAATAGGGCGAATCCACTTCGGTTTCGCCCTACAATTAATAAGAACCTATTTCCGTTTAAGTTTTGCCCACTGCGTAGCGAGTTTCCCTTGAGGGTCAACATCGAGCGTCCCGATTTCCATCTCATTCACTTCATCCGCAGTCAACGCGACGGAGTAAATTCGGGATTCTTCAATGTGTGCGTTCAGGTCTCCGGGACCGCCGAGTCCGTTTGTATGCCGTTTTCCCCAAATGATTTCAGCATCACCTGTGGGCCAGGTTTTGATCTCGCCTTTCTCATAACTCCCAAGGCTCTCACCGTTACGGTATCCCGTAATCTTGTAAGTTCCACCCTTATCTTCGTAAGTGAAGGCTAAATAGACCATTTCGCCTTCTTTCTTTTCATTGTGTGCTTTCGGGAAGTCCTCAGTGCGATGGAACCAACTGCTTCCAGACATCCATTGATTCGGTTGGCGTTCCGCATAGACAATCGCGTTAAATTGGTCCTCTGTGGCTTTATCTAACGTGAGTGCTGAGCCTTTCGTTGCGGCGAGGTTGTCAAGAGCAACCCATGTCATCAGGGTTTTCTCTTCAATGTCGGGTCCGCTGTATTCGAGTGCGTGTGCCCATTTTCCGGTCTCAACAATCAGCTGACCGTCTTTGAGCTCGGCACCGTGGAGTGCTATATCGTCCCAGTTCCCGATCTCGTCTTTTTCGCTATCAAATAGCCACCATCCAAGTAGGTTGTCTGCTTGAGCGTCCTGTGCGAAGACTGCCGGTGTAGATAGACCTAACACCAACAGAATAGCACAGATGTAATAGACTTTTACTCTCATTGTGAATTGCTCCTCTTTGGGTTCGGGTTGAGGTTCAACGCGAGTAGATTTCCTCAAGGACAGAAAACAGATTATGCTTCCACCCGCATAGGTAAATTATATACAATTATAACACATCATTGAAACAAAAGCAAATGCTTTTTGGTTGTAGAATAGCTGTCAGGAGTTGGAAACCGTCAGCAATCAGCGGTCAGCAAAAGAACCGAGAGTCAATCGCTGTTAGCCACTTCGGTTTGTAGTAGGGAAACCATTCATTATCTGTTGTTAGGAAGTATTCGCCACTTGCAAATTATATCGGCATGTGTTACCATATAGTAATCTGAGTGCCACGTCTGAATCGGGATAAGTGCGATTGGGGAACAGACGGATCGCTATTCCTACAGCAAGGTGCTCTGTAATTTAAACCATAATTTGAAATAGCATTGTAATAACGTGAGTTTGATAAAAGAGACAAATTCTTGTAGGTTGGGTTGAACGGGAACGAACTCAAGAACGGCATGGGGTAGAAGATGACAACCGACAAATAGAAACCTGAGATGACCAAAACCCGAGTGAAACCCAACGCATTCTTAGACCCATGGTGCTTGGCGTGTTGGGTTTCGCTGAACCTGTCTCTAAGAACAGGCGATTGAAAATTGGCATTCTCAGTATAAACGACAAGAGTTTTGGTCTTTTACCGCTCAACCTAACCTATGTTTACACTTCAATATTTTATTTTCAAACTCACGTTTGTAATAGGAACAGAAAAGAAACGGGCATACAGGAATATAAAATGAAACGATTAATACCGTTACTACTTGTCATTAGCATTGGGTTCATCGGTGCGGTTTTCTGCCAGCAGCCTTCTGCCCAAGAAAACGCCGCTACCCGAAGGATGACAGCCACCCTATCAGGCAGCGTGCTCTGGGAGGGACACGACCTCTCCCACACGAGCGTTTCGGTCTACCGAGACGAGGCACTCAAAGAGTTGTATACCAGCGGGATCCCACAACTCGGCGATGGACGATTCACGATTCGCGTGGAGCCGGGTCGCTACTATATCGTTGCCTACGTTGATGTGGATAAATCGGGACAATTCGATGCGGGGGACGGGTTGGGTATCCTCGGTATCACCGATTGGAACGACCAAGGGCAAGGGTATCGGTTAATTGAAGTAGATAACGGACAGAAGGTTCGAGGTTTAGATATTCCGATAACAGCACGTGCGGCACGTATGAAAGGTGAACTGAAGATTGTTCCTACCTCTCAATATGAACCGAGTCAACTTCAGCAATTCCAAACGGCTTTGCGGACTGCGACATCTGGGTGTCGCGGGACACTCAGGCTCGGTCAAGGTCCTGTGAACCCGCAACAAGCACGCCTCGGAAACCGAAAAGCATTGATTCTCGCGTATACGGATCTATCTTGGAAATATCGCGCCGGTATCGCCCGCGTGACGGATACAGGCGCGTGGGAGTTGAATCTGCTACCGGGGAAGTACTACCTGATGGCAATTGTGGACAACAATGGTACGAACAAATTGGACACAGGCGACGACTTCGGGTTCTTCGGTGTCGAAGATATGCGGAAGCGCGGCGAATTCCCTGAACCCGTGCTCATCTCGCCGAATAAATTCACCGAAGACATTGAGATAGCGATTACGGCGACCTATCAGACCCGCAGAAAGACCTCGACCAAAAATACGAGTATACTGACGGGGCATGTATCGCTACCTGAAGACGCAACCGCACGCGTTGAGGTATATGCCGAATCTACCCTCGTCACACCGATTGCGAGCGGAGAGACTGCGGCTGGTGGCATTTTCCGTATCGCGCTGCCATCAGGGGAGTACTACGTTATCGTTAACTTCGATGCTGATAAAGACGGTAGATACAGCAATGGCGACGGATTGGGCGGTTATGGGACACTGGACATCACGACACAGCCGCCGGCTCCGATCGTCCTGATGGAGGGTGAGAACCGCGACATCGAACTGGTCATAAGTGCGCGTTACGACACGAACGGACACCTGCACGCAGCACCACCGGGCATTGAAACACATATCGAACAGGGCAGGATCGCAGGTCGCATAACGTGGGATGGACATTCCGTTCAGCAGGGCATTTTGACACTCTCTTATAGTCCTGATTTCAGTGCACCTGTTGCCATGCCAATTTCTCTGGCGGGAGACGGTAATTATCAGGTGAGCGTCCTACCGGGTATCTACTACGTCATGGCAATCATGGATGCAAATGGCGACGGAACAACGGGAATTACCGATGGGGTCGGTATATATGGCACGCGGCGTCCGGCGCGCGGTGAACCCACTGCAGTCAACGTATTTCCCGGACACACAACCGCACATATTGACATCGACATCCTCGCCAGTTACATTGATGAAAAGGGGAACATGGCGGAAATAGAAGACGGTGGACGTTGGGAAATCAAAAAACAGCACGGTGAACCTGAAGATATTTTTAGACTCACCCGTAATGGACGCATGAACGAGGAGTGGAAATACTGGACAAAGGGCATCGGTTTTCTCTGGAGAGCCAACGGGGCAGGCTGGGAACTCGGCAATGAAGAAAACTTCACCCCGAAAGATGGCATTACTTCAGGAGACGCACCTACAACCAAACAATTACCAGCGCACATCTACTTTGCTTATGACGATATAATCTGGGGACTTGCCCCGGACGGAACCAATGCGCCATTGGGTGCCGGACACAATCCAACCGTCGCTAACGATGGCACGCTTGTCTTTCAGGATAGGGAAGGAAACGTTATCGTCCGAAGCCGTGAGCAGCTCAACGGTGCACTGCTGCTTGACAGCCGACAGATGGCAAGAGATGTCGCAATATCGCCCGACGCGAATTATATCGCCTATACACGCCCTGAGTATGGAAATCGGAGTCGCGTTATCATCCGACATATTCCGACTGAATCCGAGTTTGTTGTGCCATCAACGGCGTTGCAGAGTTTCACCCCCGCATGGAACAACGACGGCACAGTGCTTGCTTATGTCACAACCGGCACAATCGAAAATCCTGACGATGCCGGAGAAAATCGAAATATTTACGCTTTTGACCAAGTGACAACAAGTGTCGAACCGATTGTGGTGTCTTCTGCTGATGATGCGGAACCGACATGGTCACCCGCGAATCCGAACCAATTGGCATTCACGCGAACGGAAGGCACCTATCAACAGATTTGGCTCACCACCTACTCAGATGTGGGGGTACCGACGGAGCAGCAACTAACGCAAAAAGGGGGTTCGCACCCCGTATGGATACCGCCGCAGGGACGCTGGATCGTGTATGAGAATAATGGACAACTCTGGCAGATTGATACGCAGAACCCGAAAGCAACTGAAGCACCGCTGATGTCCAATGGACAGGTCGTGTTTGGACACGAACCCGCAGTTTTGGGACATGCTTCTCATGCATCATCACGCCCGAAGTAACCCCCGATTTTTACGATGACAAAATTCTTGATAATTAAAATAATATTAATATTGTTCGTGATTGCAGTGAGCGTAAGCAGCGCGAGAGCGGAATGGCTCCTGATACCGATGGAGATTGGGGCACAAACCAACCATCTCAAGGCTTATGGTCTGACCTACTGGGCATTAGAGGTCCCGCGTGAGTACCGATGCTACTGGTGGCTGAACTATCGCGGTGGCGCGTTCGTCCTACCGGACTCTCAAGACGTGCGGATGCGTGCAGCGTTGATGGGTGTCCGCTTTGAACCGATAAACCACGCCGATTACTTGAGTATCAAGGAATCCGTCCTCGAAGGGAGCAACATGGATGAGATTCTATTGGAAAAAGCTCCCAAAATCGCTGTGTACGCGCCATCAGCGGCATCGCCCTACCGAGACCCTTGGGGCGACGCAGTCAAAATCGCCTTGGATTACGCACAGATTCCCTACGACGAAATCTGGGACAAAGAGGTCCAAAGCGGTGTCTTAGAGACAGAGAATTACGACTGGCTACACCTCCACCATGAGGACTTTACAGGTCAGCACGGCAAGTTCCACGCCGCATTTTCCTCGCAGGTGTGGTATCAACAACGGATGTTAATGTTTGAAAAAGCGGCTACTGAAGCTGGATTCCGGCGGGTGGCGCAGCACAAAGGGCAAACGGCACAGATGATCGCAGACTACATCGTCAACGGTGGATTTATTTTTGCCATGTGTTCTGCACCAGAAACCCTCGACATTGCGCTGGCGACACGCGGCGGCGCAATTGATATCGTTGCCCCTGAATTGGATGGAACACCGATTGCTTCGGATGCCGAGGCGCGACTCGACTTTCAGCGCACTTTAGCGTTTGAAAATTTTAGCCTCTACACGAATCCATTCCGATACGAATTCTCAGACATAGACAATCCGAATCCTGATCGGGATGCCCAGAGCGGGGTTGAGGATTTCAAACTCTTTGAATTCGCCGCAAAGCACGACCCGATCCCAACGATGCTCACGCAGAATCACGTAACCGTTGTGCCGGGGTATCTCGGACAGACAACATCGTTTAATATAGATAAGATCCGTGGCTCTGTGACCATCTTAGGACAGGTAGAGGGTAGCAACTACGCAAAATACATCCACGGCAAATTGGGGAAGGGCACCTTTACGTTTCTCGGCGGACACGATCCGGAGGATTATCGGCATCTCGTCGGTGAGGGAAAAATACCGACGAACCTTGATTTACACAAACATTCGCCGGGATATAGGTTAATCCTGAACAATATCCTGTTTCCGGCGGCGCGTAAGAAACCACAGAAGACGTAGGAGATAGCCATCAGCTATCAGCACTCAGCGGTCAGAGGTAAGATTAAAAAATGAAAGCAGTCCTCGCAACGTGCAACCTGAATCAGTGGAGTCTCGATTTTGAAGGGAACACTGCGCGCATCATTGAATCCATCGAGATTGCGAAAGAACGCGGTGCTCGGTATCGGTTGGGACCGGAACTGGAGATTACAGGGTATTCCTGCGAAGACCATTTTCTGGAATTGGACACGCTCCTGCACAGTTGGGAATCGTTGGCATGTATCCTCAAAAGCGGACAGACAGACGGCATTCTGTGCGACATTGGGATGCCTGTCATGCATAAAAATGTTCGGTACAACTGTCGGGTCTTCGTGTTAGACGGCAAGATTTTGTTAATTCGTCCGAAGATGGTCCTGGCGAGCGACGGTAATTATCGGGAACATCGCTGGTTTACAGCATGGGAACGGGGTTGGAGCACCGAACCGTATACACTTCCACGCGAGATTGCCGAACTGACTGGACAGCGAACGGTGCTGATCGGCATCGCGGCGATCGCGACATCGGATACACTTTTGGCATCGGAGACCTGTGAGGAACTCTTTGTGCCGATGAGTCCACACATACACTTCGGCAATGCCGGTGTTGAAATCATAGCGAACGGATCCGGTTCTCACCACGAGTTACGGAAATTAGACACGCGCATTGCACTCATTAGGAACGCAAGTGCCAAAAACGGTGGTGTCTATCTCTACGCCAATCAGCAGGGATGTGATGGGGGTAGGCTCTATTTCGACGGTTGTGCACTGATCGCTCAAAACGGTGAGATTTTAGCGCAAGGGTCCCAATTCTCGCTCAAAGATGTCGAGGTCGTCACCGCGACGGTGAACCTTCACGATGTGCGTGCGTATCGTGGTGCGAAAGCGAGTCGCGCTGTCCAAGCGAGCAAAATGGAACCGTTACCGCAGATAGATATTGATTTTGATGTGGGAATGGAAGAGTGGAAGGATGGGAGGCGGGATCCCCACTCTTCCACTCTTCCACTCTTCCACTCTTCTCTTCCAATCGAGCCGCATACGCACGAACCGGAGGAAGAGATCGCTTTGGGTCCGGCGTGCTGGCTCTGGGATTATCTACGTAGATCTGGTGCGGCGGGATATTTCATTCCGCTTTCGGGTGGTGCTGACAGCGGTGCCGTTGCAACGCTCGTCGGTTCAATGTGTCAATTGGTGGCAAAAGCGATACGCGACAAAGATGCCGCGGTGATTCGCGATGTAGAGAGGTGGCTGGATGACGGTGAAACTCCAGACGTTTTCACGGATCCGCGTGTACTCGCCAATCGCCTACTGTATACGTGCTACATCGGCACAGAGAATAGTTCTCGCGACACCCAAAAGCGGGCAAAACAACTTGCGGAGCAGATAGGTGCCGACCATCTTGACATCAATATGGATGGACTTGTCACTGCGTTGCAGACGCTCTTTACCCGTATTACACAGAAGACCCCTCGATTTAAGGTTGAAGGTGGGAGTTATAGAGAGAATCAGGCACTGCAGAACATACAGGCACGGTTGCGAATGGTGTTGAGTTACCTGTTCGCGCAGATGATGCCGTGGGTGCGGAAACGGGAAGGCACACTCCTCGTATTGGGCACAGGAAATGTGGACGAGGCATTGCGGGGCTATCTCACAAAATACGATTGCAGTAGCGGCGACATCAACCCGATCGGTGGGATTAGCAAACACGATTTACGTCGATTCCTGAATTGGGCGAAACACAACCTCGGTTATACGGCTCTCTCGGAAATCGTTGACGCGCCACCGACAGCAGAACTGGAACCGATAACCGAAACATACACGCAAACCGATGAAGACGATATGGGGATGACCTACGCCGAATTGAGTCGTTTCGGGCAACTCCGAAAAATGGAGCAGTGCGGTCCGGTCAGTATGTTTGAAAAATTGGTCCAGGAGTGGGACCACCTGCCGCCGCATGAAGTTGCCGAGAAGGTCAAACGGTTCTTCAGATACTACGCCATCAATCGACACAAAATGACGACGCTAACGCCTTCCTATCACGCTGAGTCCTATTCGCCAGACGATAATCGCTTCGATCTACGGCAGTTCCTCTACAACGTTCAATGGACGTGGCAGTTCCGACGCATTGACACCTATGTTAAGAGATTGGAGACAGAGTAATGGGGGTATCGCAAACCAGAGGCAGGAAGGCAGGAAAGCGGGAAGAAGAGGGAGGGAAGGCGGGAAGGTTGGAGGACCGTCCTTCCAGTCTTCCAGTCTTCCAATCTTCCACGCTCAGTTTTCCAATCTTCTACGTTTTTACCGTTCTCCTTGCTTTTGGATTCCTTCTCAACACGGCGTTCGGTGCTCCCGATGTTCCCTTGAATTTGGATGGTTGGGTCGCTGAGACACTCGCAAAATTGGAAACCGGTGGTATCACAGGCGGATTCCATCGACACACGGCACCGCTTTCAAGAGCAGACGTGGCAGCAGCGATACAGCAGGCTGAATCGCGCGTTCGCAGCGGTGTTGTTGTTCCGTCAGCGATAGACAGGAAACTCTTAGAAAAATTGAAACGGGAGTTCGCAAAAGAACGCATGCGAAACCACAACGGACGGCGGATGCGGTTCCTGCCACAACTTCGGATGACTGAAGAAAAAGCAGCGCCGGCGTTTGAATGGGGATTTCATTATACACTTGGGCAACTCGAAAAGCGAAAAGCCCCGCGTCTAATGCTCTACTCCGAATTTGAGGGGCATAACTTTGAGAGTCCACCACTCGACGGGACGACAGCCGGTCAACGGCTTGAACGCTGGCGTGCGGACTACACTGGCGACTTCAAGCGAGGTTACTTACAGGTCAATAGCGCACACCTTGATCTGCTTGTCGGCAGAGATTGGCTCTTCTGGGGTGCGAGTCCATACAAAACCGTTGGTATCTCCGATAACTCGCCACCGTTTGACCAGGTCCGACTCACCAGCAGACTCGGAAAACGACTCAAAGCGACGGCTTTTACGGCGCAACTCGATTCAACGTGGTATGATGACGGTGAAAAACGCTATCTCGCGAAACGTTATATTAGCGGACACCGACTCGACTACCAATTCCACGATCGCGTCGAAATCGGTGTCGCCGAATGGGTGATTTACGGTGGCGATGCCCAGACGCTTGAATGGAAATACGCTAACCCAATCACTTTCTATTACGCCCTACAATACAACGCCAAAGCCGACGATAACGTGATGTTCGCCTTTGATGCTGCGGTCCGCCCGATTGATGGTGTGCGCTTGTATGGTGAATGGGTCATCGACGATATTCAATACGTTCCCGGTGCGAATGATCCACATGCAGTCGCGTGGCTCTTGGGGGCGACATGGTATCCGCAACATCTTGGTCATCATCTCGGAATTCACAGCGAATACGCACGCGTCAATCGATGGGCTTACACGCATCTCGTGCCTGATAATCAGTTCACACACTTCGGATACGCCATTGGACATCCAATCAGCACTGATTCGGATACAGTCCGATTTTCAGCCACCTATCAATTGACTGTCTCTGCCGATGCAGCGATTCGCGCTGCGTTCACCCGACAGGGGGAAGGCACACTCGCAGATCGATTTTATGGGGAAGACTTCAGGACGCTCCCGTTTCCGACAGGTGTTGTTGCCCGGACAACGGAAATCGGGGGTCGGTTCTCGTATCGTCCATTGAACGGATGGAATGCATCGTTCTTATATGTATGGCACTACACGCAGAATGCCGAACACCGTAAAGGGTCAACAAGCCAAGCACACCACCTCGCGATTCAGATGGGGTATCTGTTTTAAGAGTTGTCAGTTATCGGTTATCTGTTATCAGTTAAAGAAGGATCGTGTCGAACCAAGCCCTCTCTTCGCTGACAACTAACAACCATTTTGGGTAAACAAAAATGTTGCGTAAACGGACACGCATTCTTATCCTCGCGACACTCGCTTTAATCCTCGTCCTCGGTTTGGTTATCACCGTTCCATTGGATCTGCGTTTGCTTGCGCTAAGCCCGAAGATCATCAAGTATAGCGGATTGATTCAGCAACACGCCGCCAAAGAAGCGTTGGACCCTCGATTGGTCTGCGCGTTGATTGTGCAGGAATCTGGGTTTGACGAAAAGGCGGTAAGTCCGGTGGGCGCGCTGGGGTTGACACAGTTGATGCCGACCACAGCAAAGCAACTCGATGTGCAAGATCCGTTTGATGCGAGTCAGAACATCGCAGGGGCAACGCGCCATCTACGGACGTTGTATAATGCTTTCCGAGAGAGTCCGCACGAACATCGGCATCGATTAGTGTTAGCGAGTTACAATGGGGGGCTCGGACGGGTTCGCGATGCCCAAGCACTCGTCCGTTACCATAAAACGGGAGATCCGCTTCTCTGGGAACCTGTGAGTGTTACGCTCAGCAAATTGACGAAACAACACACCTCGATGCATCACGGGGTTTGGGAAGACGACAAACCGCCCCACGGCTATTTTGAAGGTGCCAGCGAGACGTTGGCGCACGTAGAACGCGTGATGCACTACTACGCACGCATCCGTTTCTATGAGGGATTACTGTTTTTCCTCTGAAGGGTTAAGCCTGATGGAAAATTTTATCTAACTGTTCAGAACGGTAGGCAAAGATTTTTTCTAAGTCCGGTCGGACAAAAAATTTCTCAATGACCCCACCACCCCAAACAGCGTATTCAACCGAATCTTTCACAACAACACCGTCCTCTGTCTCATCAAAGGTATGCGTATGTCGCCAAAGTCGATACGGACCGTGGCGTTGTTCATCTAAAAAACCGTGAGGCGGATTCCACTCCGTAATCTCGGTCTGCCAACGGATCGGGATGCCATGCAGTTTCAACTGATAGTCGATAAGCGTTCCGGCAAACATTTCAATCGGGGCAGGGGTGAGGATTTCTAAATTTAGCGATGGCGGTGTAATCAGAGCAAGGTTATGAGCATTAGAGAAAAATTCAAAAACTTCTGTCAGCGGTTGTTCCAGCGTGCGTTGTGATTTAAAAAGGAACGTTTTCATTTTTTTGCTCCTATTTTTCGATGTTAATATTGTTAACGATTTTTGTATATAAAGTTTACGACTGTTGTGTATTGAGAAGCGTAACTACGGCGAGAAGTTTATGTATTTTAGGTTGGGTGAGGGTATTGTCTAAAAATAGCCGTCAGCAGTCGGAAACCATCAGCCATCAGAAGTCGGGATTCGGAGATCCCTCCTACAGTGTGTCCACTATCAGTCATCGGTGTGGTTGGGAAACCACATCTATCGGGGCATGGACGGCGATTCGGTTCATGCCGCGTCAGGATCGGAGTCCTGTTCCAATTGTGCCAAGCGTTTGTCGAGTTCTTCCTGCTTCCGCTCCAAGTGTAGGACATACAGAATAAAGACTAACCAAATAATCAAATAGGCGGAGGCAAGATACTTCAGGCGTGTGCTTTGTGCCTTTTCCAGTTTTGCGACAGACAGTTGCACTGCTTCTGCTAAGAGGTCTTCATCTACTGGCGCTTCCGATTCCGAACTCGCTTCCCCAATAGCCTTCGCGACTTCGTCTTCCGTCAAGGTGACCGGGACTTGGGTTGCAAAGACGAATAACCCCAAAACCACCACAAAACTCACAAGAACCGCTATTTTCATTGAGATGCCTCCGATAAGTATTTCTGTCGGACGATTTCATAACGCGCTTCCGCCTTCTTCATCCGATACCGCACGATGAGCAGTAGAACGAACAGCATAATGAGTGCGAGCAGTGCCACCATCCATGTCTGCCGCATCGTCGTTTCAAGGTTCCATTTCGTGCCACGGTCTGGATGCAAGCCTCCGTGCCAGATGTCCACGGCATAATAGACGATGGGTACGTCAAGATAGGCAATGATACCGAGGACAGCGGAATAGAGTCTACGTTTGTCGCCTTCGAGCGCGGAACGGAGAATAAAATAACCGACATACATGAGCCAGAGAACGAGTGTGCTCGTGAGACGTGCTTCCCAATTCCACCATGTGTTCCAAGCATATCGCGCCCAGATTGGACCCGACAGGAGTGCGATTGTGCAAAAGACGAGACCCAGTTCCGCCGCGGCGACTGCGAGGAGATCGTCGTTGGATTTTCGCTGAATGAGGTACTTGATACTGAATACGCAGTTAACACCGAAGGCGACAAAAACGGTGAGTGCGGCAGAGACGTGATAGTAGAAGATTTTTTGGACTTCGAGCATTGTGCCTTCAATCCGGGCGTATCCGAAGATGAGATAGAGTGAGATAAAGACAAGGATGGCAGTGATAATACCTATAATTTTCATTTTTTAGACTCTTGGGCGCTGCTCCAATATCAAATCCACGGGACCGCCCGCAAGGAACAATTGGCAATCGGTTTCCGTCAGCGGTCAGGGGTGTTCGTCTTGCAAAAGTTGCCTCTTAAGATAGTCTCAAAATCCGTAGCTCGTAATGAAATGGAGACGGATATAAGCAACACGCGTCAAAGTTCAAACGCACATTGTTCCTCCGCAAGGTAAAATTAAAAATCCCACAGCTCACTCCCCGTTAGAATTTCGGGTCCGTCCGAGAGGATCGCAACTGTATGTTCAAAAAGTGCAGATAAGGTGCCATCAAGTGTTGCAACGCTCCAACCGTCGTCCAGTATCTGGACATCGGGGAGCCCAACGTTCACCATCGTTTCAATCGCGAGCACCATACCCGGTCTCAGACGTAAACCGCGCCCAGCGACCCCCATACAGGGCACCTCTGGTGCTTCGTGGAGATTCCGTCCGATGCCGTGTCCGGAGAAATTCTGGATTACAGAGAATCCTGCGGATTCCGCGCCATCTTGCAACTTAGAAGAGATGTCGCCGATACGGTTTCCCGGTTTCGCTTCAGCAATCGCGTCGTAAAGAGAACTGCGTGTCACTTTAAGCAACTGTGCGGCTGGCGGTGAGATGTCTCCAACGGGGAAGGTGTACGCGTTATCACCGTGGTAGCCGTCGATGCTGACAGCCGTATCAATCCCGATGATGTCGCCTTCCTGTAGCACTTCCTTTTCATCTGGAATCCCGTGGATGACGATGTCGTTCATCGAGACACATATCGTAGCGGGATAAGGTTCATGATCGGGGAGTTGGTAGCCTAAGAAGGAAGATGTAGCGTTGACTTCGGCAATCGTATCACGCGAGATGCGTTCCAAGTCGGCAGTCGAGACCCCGGGCGCGATTGCCGCTCCGATGCGTTTTAGCACTGTCGCCGCTGCCTTGCCACTCCGCTTCATTTTCTCAATTTCGAGCTTATTCTTGATCCTAACTTTGTCCATCAGAGTATCTGTCCAATTAAGGTATGTGCGGTTGTGCTGTGAACGCGAACGTTGACAACATCTCCGATGTGGCTGTCCGCTTTCGGGAATACAGTCGTCTTGAAACCGTCCGTTTTTCCGTGGTATCTATCTGCGTCGCGTCGGGATTCGCCTTCTACAAGCACTGCGACGGTGTCACCGACGACAGCAGTGTTGATGCCCGCAGAAATGTTTTCTTGAAGTTGAATGATTTGTTCGAGACGTTCTCCCTTTACTGTTTCAGGTACATCATCAGGTAAGGCTCTGTGTGCGAGTGTTCCCTCACGTTCGGAATACTTGAACATGAACGCTGAATCGTATCGGATATCTGCCATCATCTGATACGTTTCCATGAACTCTTCATCGGTTTCAGCACAGAAACCGACAATAATATCGGTTGTGAGGGTAATATCGGGAATGCGTTCACGGAGTTTTGAGACGAGTGTCCGGTATTCCTCCGCTGTATAGGTGCGCCGCATCCGCTCAAGGACTTCGGTTGAACCCGACTGTAGAGGGAGGTGCAGATGCTTACAGACGGTTGGTGAATTCGCCATAGCATCAATCATGCTGTCCGTCGCGTCTGCGGGGTGTGGCGAGGTAAATCGCACGCGTTCCAATCCGTTCACTTCGCCGACAGTGTGGAGGAGATCTCCAAAGTCGGCACCATTATCTCGATAGGAGTTAACGGTCTGCCCCAGGAGCACGACCTCTTTGAACCCCTGATCAACGAGTTTTTCGACATCTTCAACGAGGAGTTTTAGCGGGAGGCTACGTTCTCGACCGCGAACGAAAGGGACGATACAGAAGGTGCACATCTTATCGCATCCGCGCTGAATGGTGAGCCACGCCCGAATCCCTTCTTTTCGGATAGGCGCGATGTCGGCGTAATCCTCGTTTTTGTCTAACCGTAACCCGACAAAAGGATCGCGATCCGTCAAGGAGACATGCGATTCGACATCATGTGCCAGAGAATCCAAAGCCGTCGGTAGATTCCGATACGCGTCCGGTCCCATGACGAGATCCACATACGGGGCAGCGTCCAAAAGTCGGTCACGAAGGTGTTGCGCCATACAACCGCAGACCCCGATAATGAGTTCTGGGTGGCGACGTTTCCGGTGGTTCAGATGCTTCAGCCGATTAATCACTTTCGTTTCGGCGTTTTCCCGTATCGCGCAGGTATTGATGAGGACGACATCCGCGTCGTCGAGATGTGGAACGGTCTGGTGTCCATTCTGCGCCAAAATGCCTGCCATCAGTTCACTGTCGCTGACGTTCATCTGGCACCCGTAGGTTTCGATGTAAACGCGACGGGCATGTATCGATGTTGCCCGAGAAACACTTTCGTCTTGTGGGACCTGTGGCGGTGGATGCGGTGCGTCTGCGATTTCGTTTTTATTGAAGAGTGGGAAAAGCCTATCGTTTTTCATCTTTTTAACTATGGGGTCCTGGACTGCCCTCCCTAAATTATACCGACTTACCCAATATAATCTTGATGGTATTTCCAGACATCGACCGTAAAGAGATCGCCTATGTACGCCAGGACACGATATTTGAGCGTGCGTGTCAGTCCGACGTTTACTTTGAACGGAGCCGCTTGCGCGAAGAGGTATCCGAACGATACATCCTCCACGAGAAACGTTGTTTCACCGTTTGTTGGATGCGGAAAGATACCGACTCCAACGACACTCTGTTCAGCAGCCGTGACGCCGGAGAGCGTTCCCCACACCGATCGATTCCCATTCACTGCCATTTCGCCGATCCCTCCGTTGGCATTCGCAGCTTTGCGGTACTCCATCTCAACTGTTCGGCATCCAAGTCCAATATTACCCGCAAATTCAAGCGAAGTCGTAGGCGCGAACAACGAAATCGCGATGTCCAGCACTTGAACTTCGGTTTGAGGTGGATGGACATCCGTGGTGCACGTTTCTATGAGCAGCGGTTCCGACGCGTTCCACGTCGTAACGATTGTGAAATCTTCCGAAGTCTCCCCGTTCGACGGTTCTCTTTCACGGATCAGTGTGTTCGGGTCGAGGTGCTCACCGTTGACAGTTCCCAATGTGAAACAGATCCCTGGTGGGTATTGTCCTTGGGTGTACTCTCCCGCGGTTACCACCTGTCCATCCGGTACATAGAGCGGATGAAAATACGGAGGCTTTTCAGGGTCGCCGTAAGAGTAAGTGAGTATCGGTGCGCTATTTTTTGTAATGGATAATTCGTTATTGTTAATTTGGTGTATCATAGGTTCTTTGATGGAAATTATACCACGTATCTTCAGAGAATGCAAATGTGATTTGGTTTATAGGTGTCGGTTGTCAGCAATCAGCAGTCAGGTGTCGGGAATCGGGGTGTTTTTGCAATGTAATGCAAGGAACGGATTTAGTCTATTCCCAAACTATAGTGTCCATTAGAATTAAAAAGACATTTTTTGTATTTTGTAATAGAATGTGTCTATTATGGCATATTCAACA